>JAFGTS010000043.1 GCA_016933965.1 Deltaproteobacteria bacterium
AGCCCATAACTGCTTAAAAATACTGGATTCCGTGTCAAGCACGGAATGACAAGCCAGAGCAGAATCGACTTTTTGCGAGTGCATCAAACTCCCCGTAAAAAAAGGTTGCCTTCATGGGGCAAAAAAGATAATGTGTTATCTATTAACACGTTAATGGATGGTAATATCTTGAAATCGATGGAATATTTCTATTGTTTTCGGATCGGCGCCCTGGCTCGGAAGATCTACCGGCATTACGGGACACTCTATGGACCGTATGGGGTCACCGTGCCTCAGTCATTCGTCATTTTTGATCTCCTCGCCCATGAGTACAGCAGTGTTAAGGATATCGCCGCGCGGGTCCAGCTCGACAGCCCGGCGGTAACGGGTATCGTGGACCGCCTGGTAAAAGAGGGCCTCGTAAGGCGGGAGGAAGACCCGGCGGACCGCCGCAGCCTGCGTGTGAGCCTGACGGAGAAAGGACGTGCATTGGGTGAGGAATTGGTCCCGCTTGCCGTTTCGTTCAACCGGCAGCTCCATGATGCGCTCAAGGCCGATGATACGGCGGCCTTCGAGCGCTCGCTGAAGCTGCTTGAGGAAAAACTGACCTGAAGGTCTTAAAGAACAGTCATTGTGAACGGGAGGTGCGGTTATGGATGATGTGTACCGGCAATTGCGGAAGAAACTCGACATGTATCCCATCGGGTTTCCTGAAAGTGATGAGGCCTATGCGATCCTGCAGGTTCTGTTCACACCGGAAGAGGCGGAGTTCGCCCTGAAATTGCCCATGATGGATATGAAACTCGACGACATCGCCGCGAGCCTCGGTGAGGGACCCGACGAGGTGAGAAAAAGGCTCGATGCCATGGCCGACCGGGGGACCGTCTTTGTGGCCGTCCGTGATGATATCAGGTATTACCGGCTTCTGCCGTCTGTGGTGGGTTTTTCCGAGACGCCCTTCTGGCCGGGAAAGGAGACCGACAAGACGCAAAAACTGGCGCCTCTCTGGCGGCGGTATTTTTTTGACAAGTTCGGCCGCGAGATCGGGGACCGGGCGCAGTCGATTATGCGGATCATTCCACTGAACGAAACGATCTCGAACGAGGCCCAGGTGACCCCCTATGATGATCTTACCCGGCTGCTCGAAAGGAATGAGTACTTTGCCGTTGCCCATTGCCCCTGCCGTCTCTACATGAAGGGAACCGGCCAGGAATGCGATCATTCACTTGAGGTCTGTCTTCATTTCGATGATGAGGGACGCTACATGGTGGAGCACGGGATGGCGCGTGAGATCACCCGGGAAGAAACGTTGCAGCTCCTGAAAAAATGTAACGAAGAAGGACTGGTGCACTCGACCTATAACATGAAGGGGAAGGTCTACACCATCTGCAACTGCTGTTCCTGCTGCTGCGTGTTTTTCAAGGCCATGAAAGAACTGAAGCTTCCCGGTGCCTTTGCCCGGTCGAACTATGTCAGTTACATTGATCCGGACCTGTGCTCGGCCTGCGAGGTCTGTGCCGACCGCTGTCCCGTGGAGGCCATAACCGTCGATGAGTATGCCGTTGTCGA
This sequence comes from Deltaproteobacteria bacterium, assembly GCA_016933965.1. NCBI lineage: Bacteria > Pseudomonadati > Myxococcota > Myxococcia > Deltaproteobacteria bacterium. The sequence goes on from JAFGTS010000043.1 coordinate 1,549, forward strand.
TGAAGAACGGTGCGTCGGTTGCGGTGTCTGTGTTCCCGCGTGCCCCACCGAGGCGATCGTTCTCATCGGGCGGCCGGAAGAGGCAATGGTGGAGCTGCCGGATCGAAAGACCTGGGTGGTGGACCTCCTGAAGGAAAAGGGAGTCCTCTGATAGATTCACCCCTCGATAGCGGTGAGACATGGTTCGAAGGACGGCTGCCGGGATAGTGATGTTGCTTCTGCTGCTTGCGCCGGACGGCGTGTCGGTCGCCGGTGAGGTCCACGGCCGTGAATGCGTCATTCTGCTTCACGGCCTGTTGCGCACCTCCGACTCCATGGAAAGGCTTGCCGGGTACCTCGAGGAGCGGGGCTACCGCGTGCTGAATGTGGACTATCCCTCGCGGGATGGATCGATCGGCGCCCTTGCGGAAGGATATGTAACGCCAGCGGTGCGCCGGTGCCGGGAGGAGGGCTGCGGAACGATACATTTCGTCACCCATTCCCTGGGAGGTATCCTGGTCCGGCAGTATCTGCAGAACGGGACCGTTCCCCCGGGGAGCAGGGTGGTCATGCTCAGCCCGCCGAACGGTGGAACGGAAGTGGCCGATTTCTTCGGGAATGTCTTTCTCTATCACTGGATAACCGGCCCGGCGGGGGAAGAACTGGGAACGGGGGCGGACAGCACGCCGAACCGGCTTGCCCCGATCGATGCGCCGGTGGGGATCATTGCCGGCACCCGCTGTTACAATCCCCTTTTTTCGGTGCTCATTCCCGGAACCGATGACGGTACTGTCGGGATTGAACGGATGAAACTGGAGGAGATGGCCGGTTACATCGAAGTGCCCTGCGGTCATTTCTTCATGATGAACAATGCCGCCGTGATGAGACAGACCGCGTACTTTCTTGAGCGGGGTGTTTTTGACCATGACGGCGGCCGGTAGAGGGAGAACATGAAGGATTGGAACCTGGTATGCACGGGGTGCGGTGCGGTTCTTCCCGTCGCGGATGCCCGTCCCCGGTGTGCCGTCTGCGGAGAACCTCTCGAGGTGGAGGGGGTATCACGGGGGACCGTCAGGGAGGGGAACAGGTTCGGCCAGACCATCTTTGACCGGTATGCCGATTTTCTTCCCTTTTCACCCGATGACCCGCCGGCGGGCATGCGGGAAGGGTTCACCCCGCTGGTGGGGTCAGAGAAAATTGCCGGGGAACTTCCCGTCGGCTCTCTCGATCTGAAGGATGAAAGCCGGAATCCCACCTGGTCCTTCAAGGACCGCGGAACGGCATCCGCGGTCCGGCACGCCCTGGCACTCGGATTCAAAAGGATCGGGACCCTCTCGTCGGGCAATATGGCCGCATCCGTCGCCGCCTATGGCGCCCGTGCCGGTCTTCCGGCGATCATCCTGGTCAGTGCCTCTATCCCCGTTGAAAAGCTGAATCCCATCGCCGTCTATCATCCGGTACTGCTCCGTGTCGAGGGTGATTACGGCGACCTCTATTTCAGGAGCCTCGAGATCGGTTCCCGGGAGGGCATTTATTTTATGAATTCCGATGTGCCCTTCAGGGTCGAGGGGTCCAAGACGATCGCTTATGAGATCTGTGAACAGCTTGGCTTCAATGCCCCCGATTTCGTGGTGGTGCCCACCAGTTCCGGAGGAAATCTGCGGGGAATCATCAAGGGTTTTGAAGACTTTTACCGCTGCGGCCTGATCGGAAGGCTTCCGCGCTTCATCTGTGCCCAGGCGAAGGGATGTTCTCCCATCTTCAATGCCTTCACATCGGGAGAGGAACGGGTGCGGCCGCTGGAAAAGACCGACACCATCGCCCACGCGATCGAGAACCCCTTTCCACCCAGTGGAAATGAAGTGCTCAGGCAACTGCGGGAGAGGAACGGTATCGCCCTTGCCGTCACGGATGACGAGATCCTGAGCGCCCAGGGGCGGCTTGCCGGGGCAGGGGTCTTCTGCCAGCCGGCGGCGGCGGTCCCCCTGGCGGCGGTGCGGCGTCTGTGCGCCGATGGCGTGATAGGAAAGAACGACCACGTCGTCTGCATCGTGACCGGTGGCGGGCTGAAATATACGGCGGTTCTCGACCGCCTGGGGTTCGACGTCCGGACCTGCCGGGCCGGGGAACTGGAGGAGTTGCTGGGAGAGTAAGCTGATAAGTTCATAAGTTCATGAACATGAATACACAGAGGAAGGAGAATGCCGGATGAATCAAGGACGTGAATTGGCGGCGCCATGCGGGTTGTACTGCGGGGTATGCGGAATATTGATCGCCCACCGTGACAATAATGAAAAGTTCAAGGAAAAGCTGGCGCCCGTCTACGGGGTCCGCCCCGAGGACATCAGGTGCGAGGGATGCCTGTCCGAGGATGTGTTCTTTTACTGCCGGGTCTGCCCCATAAAAAGCTGCGCCCGGGAAAAGGGTTTCGAGGGATGCTACCAGTGTGACGAGTTTCCCTGCAAAATAATCGAGGACTTCCCGATCGCCGTGGGGAAGAAGGTCATGCTCCGGGCGGTCCCGGCCTGGCGCGAGCTCGGTACGGAAAGATGGATGGAGGAAGAGGAAAAACGCTATACCTGTCCGAACTGCGGTACAAAACTCTTCCGGGGCGCGAAACGGTGCCGGAACTGCCAGGAACCGGTTGACCTGGATTAAGCGTCGATCTTTTCACCCTTGACCTCTCACGGCCTTTCATGAAAGCATATCGGCATGATCGAGATCACCTGCCGGAAGGCTCAAATTGGACAGGGTGTCGAATATCTGCGCGAGGTCTGTTTCGAATGCAGCGTCTGCAGTCTCCACTGCGTCGTCCAGAATGTGGAAGGATACGACGGGAAGAACACATTCGTCTACGACCTCTTTCAGTCGAATGAGCCCTGGGGGCACCGGGCCCTCTGGGCCTGTTCCGGTTGCCATAAATGTTATGAGACCTGTCCCCAGGATGCAGACCCCCTGCGGGTCATCTCGGTCCTTCGCCAGCAGGCCTTTGTGGAAGGAATCGCGCCCCCCTATGTCTATGACCTGATCACGCTCGTCCTGGAGACGGGGCGGGCCTTTCCGGTGACGAAAAAAACACTAAAAGACCGTGAGAAGCTGGGGCTTCGGGAACCTGAACCGACACCGGTCGATGAGATCGGTCATATTGCCGGGCGAACGGGTCTGCTTGAAAAGCTGGGGAAAAGAGAAAAATGATCCCGTCGTGCCTTCCGGTGAGCGGGCCGTGAACTGACGGTATGTGACCACGCGGGCCCGCCGGGTATGCCAGGTTATGGATGATCAGGGAAAAAGCAGCAAGCGGTTCGCCTTCTTCACGGGTTGTCTCGTGCCGTCCCGGTTTCCCCGTTTCGAGGCCATGGCCCGGGAGCTCTTTCCCGAGCTGGGGATCGAACTGATTGATATCACGGGATTTTCCTGCTGCCCCGATCCCGTCAGGGTCGGCGGCGCCGATCGTTTTACCTGGCTTGTCATGGCGGCACGAAATCTCGCCGTTGCCGCCGGCGCGGGGTTGCCCGTTCTCACCCTCTGCCCCGCCTGCACCGTGACGCTGGCATCGGCAAATGCGGAACTTGAAAGGGACGCGGGTCTCCTGGCCGAGGTGAACCATATCCTGGCAGGCACGGGCCGGTACCTTGCCGGCCCCGTTCGGGTGCGGCATTTTTTGAAGGTTTTCTGGGAGGACATCGGCCTCGACGGCCTCCGCGCCACGGTTACGCGCCCCCTTCACGGGTTTCGCCTCTCCTATCACAGCGGCTGTCATGAGAACAGCCCCCGGCCGGTCATGGAGTTCGACAATCCCTTCAACCCGCAAAAAACGGAACGGATGCTCGATGCCCTGGGAGTGACGGTTGTCGATTATCCTGAAAAATCGCACTGCTGCGGTTCCCCCCTCACGCTTGACGGCAAGCAGGACGATGCCCTGCGAGCCACGGTCCGCAAAGTGGCGGATATGAAGCGATGCGGCGCCGATGCGCTTGCAGCCGGCTGTGCCTCCTGTTTCCAGCAGTTTGAGATCGGCCAGATGATGGCCTCCCGCAAAGGTTGCCTGGAAGAGCCTCTTCCGGTCTTCCATGTTCTTGAGATACTGGCCCTTGCCATGGGGCGAAGCCTCGATGATATCGGTTTCGGCGAGCACAAGATAAAGGGGAGCCGGGAAATGCTGGAAGAAAAACTGGGAGGGACGGTCTGACGTGTTCAGGGATGTTGAGACCATATGTCCCTTCTGCGGTGTCGGGTGCCGCATCGTGCTCCGGGTCGACCGGGGACGGGTCGTCGGGCTCTACCCCGCCGAAAACGGTATAAACGAGGGTAAGCTATGCATCAAAGGATGGAGCGCGCATGAATTCATTCACCATCCGAAACGGCTGACCGCTCCCCTGCTCAGGGAGAAACGGTCCGGCACGTTCCGGACCGTTACCTGGGATGCAGCCCTTTCCCATATCCGTGAAAACCTCAGTGCCGCCCTCGATGCCGGTGGTCCGGCCGCCGTCGGCGTTCTGGGATCGGCCAAATGCACCAACGAGGATAATTACGTCCTCCAGAAGTTCGCCCGCGCCGTCGTGGGGACCCCCCACATCGACCACTGTGCCCGGCTCTGTCATGCCTCGACCCTGACCGGTCTGTCGGAGACCTTTGGAAGCGGCGCCATGACGAACAGCATCGAAGAGCTTGAAAAGGCCGACGTGATGTTCGTCATCGGTTCCAATACAACGGAGCAGCATCCCCTGATCGGCAGGCGGATACTACGGGCCATGCGCGACGGTGTGGCCCGCCTGATCGTGGCCGATCCCCGGCGGACAGACATGGCCCGGTGCGCTCATGTACACCTCGCGCACCGGCCCGGAACCGATACGGCCCTCATTAACGGTATGCTGCGGGTGATCGTCGATGAGGCGCTGGCGGACGATGAATTCATCACGGGCCGGACCGAGGGGTTTGAAGCGTTCCTGGGATCACTCAGGGAATATTCACCGGAGCGCGTTGCCGACATCACGGGTGTTTCTCCGGAGATGATAGTCGCGGCGGCCCGGATGTACGGCACCGCCGAAAAGGCCTCCATCATCTATGCCATGGGTATCACCCAGCATGTGGCCGGGACCGCGAATGTCCGCGCCCTGGCGAACCTCGCCCTGGCAACGGGCAATGTGGGAAAGCCCTCGACGGGGGTCAATCCGCTGCGCGGTCAGAACAACGTGCAGGGTGCCTGTGACATGGGCGTTCTGCCGTCCCATTACCCGGGATACCAGCCGGTGGAGGACGATGGGAACCGTGATCGTTTTTCCCGGGATTGGCGGACGGACCGCCTGCCGCAACAGGCGGGACTGACCCTCTGTGAAATGATGGACGCCGCCCTCGATGGACGGACCCGGTTTCTGTGGATCATGGGCGAGAACCCGGCCCTTTCCGACCCCGATACGGCCCACGTGCGAAGGGCCCTCGAAGCGGCTGATTTTCTCATCGTCCAGGATATCTTTCCATCGGAAACGACGGCCTTCGCTCACGTGGTCCTCCCCGGGGCGAGTTATGCCGAAAAAGAGGGGACCTTTACGTCGACGGAACGCCGGGTTCAGCGGGTTCGTGCAGCCATCGAGCCGGTCGGTTCGGCACGGCCCGAATGGGCGGTGATCGCCGAGCTCGCCCGGCTGATGGGATATGATGGTATGAACTGGCGCTCGGCGGAGGCCGTCTTCGAGGAGATCGCCCGGGTCGTTCCCCAGTACCGGGGCATGTCGTACCTCCGCCTGGGAGGTGACGGACTGCAATGGCCCTGTCCCGACGCAGCGCACCCCGGGACCCCCTTCCTGCACGAACATACCTTCAGCCGGGGAAAGGGACGTTTCATTCCCGTCGAACATGTTCCGCCGCCGGAGCAGCCTGATGAGGAATATCCCCTGGTATTGACCACGGGCCGTTCCCTGTTCCAGTTTCACACGGGTACCATGACCCGCAGGTCTCCGATCCTGAAGGAGCGGCTCGATGAGTCCTACGGAGAGGTCAATCCCGCCGACGCCGTGCGAGCGGGGATCGAAGACGGTGACCCCGTGGTGATACGGTCACGGCGGGGTGAGATCGTCACTACGGCGCGGGTCACGGAAACCGTCCCCGAAGGGACCGTCTTCGTGCCGATCCATTTCGCCGAGGCCGCCGCCAATATGCTGACCCTGCGGGAACTGGATCCCCTGTCGAAGATCCCGGAGCTCAAGGTATGTGCCGTTTCCCTGAAGAAAAGGACGCGGAGTCAGGGTGAGGCGTGAGACGTGAAGCGTTAAGCGTGAGGCGATTTCCCGAAGCATCCAGGACCCCGATTCCACTAATCCACGTAATCCGTAATCCCTAATCCCTAATCCCTAATCCGTAATCCGTAATCCCTGATCCCCGGAACCCGTGGGTTTTTTACGGAGTTTCCCCTTTTATGGCTTGACAGAATGTTCACGACATGCTTTGTTGACCGGCAGGGTCGGGGGTGGGGAAGGGATTCCTTCATGTATAAAAATCGTTGCATTCTGCTTGCCATATTTCTGTTCATATGGTCCATCTTCATTGTGTCCTGCGCGTCGTCTGTCCGGGAGACGAAAAAACCCTGTGACGGCCTGATGGTCCTGACCAATGCTTTTAACCTGATCGAGGAAAATTATATCGATCCCGTCGATACGTCTCTCCTGGCGAATGAGGCGGTCCTCGGCATGGAGGAGCACCTGAAATCACGCAGCAAGTTCGTTTCGGCCAATCACGGCATTAATTTTTACAACAGCCGGAGCGAGCGGGCAAAGGCCCTTGGGTATCTTTCATCCTCATTCAATTATTACGTTTCCGTCGCGGACGGCGACCCCTTTGAACTGCAATATGCTGCCATCGAGGCCATGGTCAAGAGCCTCGATCCCTACTGTTCCTATCTGACGCCTGAGCTGTACGAAGACCTGAGATCGTTCACGCGGGGGAATTACTGCGGCATCGGCATCGAGGTGGCCATGATCGATGGCGTGATCACCGTCGTTTCTCCCATAGACGATACCCCGGCCTATCACGCGGGGGTCGAAGCCGGCGACCGGATCATCGCGATCAACGGTGAGCTGACGGCGGGGTTCACCGTGAACGATGCGTTCCGGGCCCTTCGGGGGCCGGCGGGAACGACGGTCACCATCACGATAGACCGCAACGGCGATCGGCAGAGGAAATTCATCATTCAGCGGAAGGATATTACCATCCAAAGCGTCAAACACCGGATCATGGAGGGCGGCGTCGGCTATGTCAGGGTTGCCGCCTTTCAGGAAACGACGACGACCGAACTCCGAAACGCCCTGCGGGACATACAGGCGGCGGGTACGCTCAGGGGGATCATCATCGACCTGAGAAATAATCCCGGGGGACTCCTTGATGAAGCCATAACCGTGTCCGATATGTTCCTGGCCTCGGGGGTGATCGTGCGGTCCGAGGGGCGGGCGGATTATACGAACCGGACCTACCAGGCGACCCGTGACGGTGAAGAGGCGCTCTGTCCCATGATAATCCTCGTGAACAGGGGAACGGCCAGTGCATCCGAGGTTGTTGCCTTTGCCCTTCGTGATAATGATAAGGCCCTGCTCTTCGGTTCACGGACGGCGGGGAAGGGAACCATTCAAAGCGTGACGGAGCTCTGTGATGGTTCAGCACTGAAGCTGACGATGGCGAAGTATTATTCGGCCAAGGGACGGGCGTTTCAGGAAACGGGCATTATTCCCGACCTGTATGTGGGTGATCGGAAGGAGAGGGAAAAATGCGGTGTTGCCGGAGACGGGGCAGGTGCACCGAACGGGGACGGGCCGGTCTTCATTCTCTATGAAGGGGGCAGTCTCGATCTACCCCTTATGATCGCCCATGCTGCTCTGTCCCGGGGAAAGGGACTTCCCGGGACGGAGGAACTGAAAATGCTTGCCGGTCAGGTCCTGAACCGGTAGGCGCTGTTCAATGACGGTCATGGGGGAGGAAAAACGCCGTGATTTCAAGGATTGACCACGTATCGCTCGCGGTCCGGGACACTGAGTATGACCGGGCCGTTCATTTTTTCCGCGATATCCTGGGCGCCGTGCCCGGTGTCGGGTTCGATGATGAAGGAATGCGGTTTTTCTGGCGCATCTATTCACTCGGTGACCTGTCGCGTATCGAATTGATGAAGCCCACCGGTGAAGGAAGTTTTCTTGATAATTTTCTCGGCGATAGGAACGGCGGTGTTCATCATATCACCCTCGAGACGCCGGATATCGAAAAGGCCCGGGAGATCCTGGACGGGAACGGCATTCCCTATTTCGGATTTCACGATCTCGGGGCGATATGGAAAGAACTCTTCATCCACCCGAAAGACGCCTTCGGCGTTCTCATACAGATCGCCCAGTTCAATCCCGATGACTGGGTCGATGATTCCGTCAAGCTGCCTCCGGGAAGGAAGTTCGAGGTCACGAAAAACGACACCGGATGCATCCTGACCGTCGCCCATCCGGGCGGCGGGACCGCCCGCCTTAAACTCTCACGGGATGAAATGACCATGCTGGCCGGGGAACTTACCGACGGATAAATCCCTCTCGGCCTCCCTTTACGAAAGGGAGGTGAAAAACCTTATCCATAATCCTTCTAATCCCGTAATCCGTAATCCGTAATCCGTAATCCGCAATCCGTAATCCCGATCCCCCCTCATTCCCGCAGCGTCAGGAGCGCACGGATGAGCCGCCGCGCCTCCGTCTCCGAGGGGGTCTCCATCAGGGTCACCTTCTGATATTCACTCAGCGCGCAGGGCGGTATGAACCACAGATCAACGCGGTAGAGCGATTGCTCGCGGTTTTGAAAAAGCCGCACCTCCTGTTTTCCCTTCATTGACAATATTTCTTCGATGGTGACGGGATACCGGGTATACACGGGGATCTCGCGGTCCGCGGGCTCATGTTCAAGAAGCACCCCGCCTCTCACAATGCGGGGTGAATGGAGGGGGCCCTCCGGAACCTCCCACCTCGTTCCCGTTCTGCACGCGTAGGAAAGCTCGGGAGAGATCTTCACGGAGGCGAGAACGTTCAGGGCTTCCTCGCGGGTCATTCCGGGGATGTGCCCATCGGGGGGTATCTCCCGCCATGCCGAGCATCCTCCGGCAACGAGGAGGATACAGAAGTATGCGATACAAAGGATGTACCGTGTCTTCATGGCTTCGACCTCCAGTGGTGACTCCCGGTATCACCGGTCATTCCTGGGCCAGGGGTTTTCTCAGCTTCACCGGCGGTGCCTGTCGCTTCCTGATCTTCATGTTCAGTATCTCAATGCACACCGAAAAGGCCATGGAGAAGTAAATATATCCCTTCGGGATATGATAATCAAACCCCTCCGCGATCAGGGTTACACCGATCAGGATGAGAAAGCTCAGGGCAAGCATCTTGACGGTCGGATGGGAATCGACGAATTCTCCGATCGGGCCTGCGGTGAGCATCATGACCAGGACGGCGATGACGATGGCGAGGACCATGACCGGCACATGCTGGGCCAGTCCCACGGCGGTGATGACCGAATCCAGCGAGAAAACGATATCGAGGACCATGATCTGAACCAGCGTTCCGCAAAAATGTGCCGTCCCGACGGACGCCGCCGGCGATGAGCCCCCTGATTCGAGGCTGCCGTGGATCTCGTGGGTGCTTTTTACCAGCAGGAACAGACCGCCGCCGATGAGGATAAGGTCCCTGCCGGATATGACGTGGTCAAGGACCGTGAAAAGCGGTCTTACCAGCGTCATTATCCATACAATGCAGAGGAGCAGGGCGATCCGGGTCAGCATTGCGAGGGCGAGCCCGATGATCCGAGCTCTCTGGCGCTGGCGCTGCGGCAGGCGAGACACCAGAACGGTGATAAAAATGATATTGTCGATACCCAGGACGATCTCCAGTGCCGTCAATGTCGCCAGGGCGATCCATGCTTCGGGGGAATAGAACCACGCCATTGCCGTCTCCTTGCTTTGTTATGGACCGGAGAGCCGGTCCCCTTTCTTCGTGAGCAGTATGTTCGTCGATAATAGTGGATTTTTTGCAAGCCGTCCATTGCTGTCTGTATTATAATAGGTTCACACGAACGACACCTGCGGGGAGGTATCCGAAGAATATTCGATCGGTCTCTCTGAGAGCAGGCGGGAGAAGCGGAGGGAGCCATGCACTTCAGTATTGTGGTAAACGGTACCGGACACGCCTTTCTGCGTGAATTCGGCTGTTCCTGTGAGCGGTGCCTTTCCGCCGGGCACCGCGCGAACACGTCCGTATCCATTATCGGGAGGAACGAGAAAAGCGGTCTTATCTGCTGGCACGCCCTCGTCGATGTGGGGCTCGGCGTCGTGACCAGCCTCTGCGATCTCTTCCGGCCCGCCGACGCCCGGCTGGACTGGCTGCTTCTGACACACTGGCATCCTGACCATTGTCTTGAGCTGAACCGCCTCGGTGAAACGATGCGCCGGTTGTCCCGCGCGCGGGGAGAAGAGAAATTCAGGCGGATCCCCACCTGGGTGCGGACCGGAACGGCCTGCTGGCTCCAGAAAAATAATTCCTACGAATGGCATCGCTGCCTGAAACCCCTGGTCAGCGGGGAACAATCACCGCCGGGGACGCTTCTCGACCCCATTCCGGTGGAACCTGAGGAACTGGTCATAACGCCTGTCAGTGTTTCTCACGTGACGGCCGATATTGATCACGTCACCTTCAAGGAGACCTTCCATTCAAGCGCATCCTTCGTGGTGGAAGCGGGGAACAGGAAGGCCGTCCTTCTCTGGGACCTGGACAACGGAAATGACTGGATCATGAATCCCGATTCCCGCGAACGCGAGGATGCGGTGAACCTGATGTCCGATGCCGATTATCTTTTCATCGACTGCCTGACCTGGGGGGTCGAAGAGGTCCGTGGACACAATACGGGTCATCTGTCTTTTGGAACGGTCAGGAAATATGCGGCGAAGCTGCGACCGCGGCAGACCTTGCTGGTCCACCTGAGCGGTCACGAGGACGGGGAAGGGGCCGGCCGGGGGTGGTCCGATGAACGCTGGACCGATGAGGCCGGCAGGGTGTGGCGTGAAGAGGGTCTGCCGGGTACGGTCGGCGTTCCGGGCATCGCTGATGAATTTTCGCTGCGGGCCTGAACAGAATGAGGAAAGAAGGCGGTCCGGCGGAAGCATATACCGGTAAGCCACCGATGTATCAATACGATATCACTGAATATATTTCATTCTTGACAGGCCCCGGCTCCCTCCCTATACTCATCCGCAACATCGGTCCTCCGGAAGGGACCGTGAGGTCTGGAACAGGTGCCGTACATGGCGAAACTTACGCTGCAGGAATGGCTGGGTCGTGTTGAGAAAGACCGGCGCTTTCTCGAGAATGTGAGTGCCATTGAACATTTTCCCGCCAGTGAGGGGGAATTTGCCCCGTACCCCGGATGGATACATCCAAAGCTCAGATCCGTTCTTGAAAAGCGGGGGATGACACGCCTGTACAGCCATCAGGCAGAGGCGGTTAACGGCATCCGCGAAGGGCGCAACATCGTTCTGGTGACCCCCACGGCCAGTGGAAAGACCCTGTGCTACAATCTGCCGGTCCTTCAGAAAATCCTTGAAGACCCGGAGACCAGGGCCCTCTATATCTTTCCCACAAAGGCCCTCGCCCAGAACCAGATGCACGAAGCCCACAGCCTTATTGGTGAACTTGGGGAACATATCGGGACATACACCTATGACGGCGATACCCCCGCCGACGCGCGCCAGGCGATCCGCAAGCAGGGGAACATCGTGGTTACTAATCCGGACATGCTTCATGCCGGGATCCTGCCGCATCATCCGAAATGGCAGAAACTGTTCAGCAATCTCAGGTATGTGGTCATTGATGAACTGCATGTGTACCGGGGCGTCTTCGGCAGCCACCTGGCCAATGTGATCCGGCGCCTCGTGAGGATCTGCCGATTTTACGGGACCGACCCGGTCTTCATCTGTTGCTCGGCCACCGTGGCGAACCCCGCCGAGCACGCTGAGCGGATACTGGAACGGCCCGTGGACCTGATCGACAGGAGCGGAGCGCCCTCGGCATCCAAGACGTTCATTCTCTATAACCCCCCCATTGTGAACCGTGAACTCGGCATTCGCCAGTCGGCCCTGACGCCGGCGCGGAAGATAGCCGCCGAACTGATCGAAAACGATATCCAGACCATCCTTTTTACCACGAGCCGGCTCAATGTGGAGGTCCTCACCAAGTATCTCAAGGACCGCTTCGCAAAGGGAAAACCCCGTGATGACCAGTTTGTCGCGGGATACCGGGGAGGATACCTGCCGAACCTGCGACGGCAGATAGAAAAGGGGCTCAGGGAACGGAAGGTCATGGGGGTCGTCAGCACGAACGCCCTGGAACTGGGGATCGACATCGGTGACCTGGAAGCATCCCTCATCGTCGGGTATCCGGGCTCCATCGCCAGCACCTGGCAGCAGTCGGGCCGGGCCGGGAGACGCAGGGGCCACAGCCTGTCGATACTCATGGCCAGGAGCAATCCCATGGACCAGTTCATCGTTGAAAACCCGAGCTACTTTTTCTCCCGTTCACCCGAGCATTGCCGGATAAATCCCGATAATCTGCTCATACTGCTGCACCACCTGAAAAGCGCCGCCTTTGAACTGCCCTTTGAACGGGGGGAGCATTTCGGCGGTGAGGAACTGGAAGAGCTGCTTTCCTACCTCGAGGAGCAGGGTGTCCTGCACCGGGTCGACCAACGATGGCACTGGGCGGCTGAAAGTTACCCTGCCGATGAGATCAGTCTCCGGAGCGTCAACCCGGAGAATGTGGTCGTCGTCGACACGACGATCGCCGGCGATCATAAGGCCATCGCGGAAGTCGACTGGGACAGCGCCTTCACCATGGTCCACGATGAGGCGATATATATGGTCGAATCCCAGCAGTACCATGTGGACAAGCTGGACCTTGAACGAAAGAAAGCCTACGTCAGAAAAGTGGATGTCGATTATTTCACCGACGCGATGACCTACACCAACGTCAGGGTCATCGACGGATTTGATTCGAAGCAGAAGGAGCGGCTCATCGTCGAGCACGGGGAAGTGCAGGTCGTCAGAAAGGTGGTGGGATACAAGAAGATCAAGTTCTACACCTCCGAGAACCTGGGGTACGGTGATGTCTCCCTTCCCGAAAAGGACATGCATACCACCAGTTACTGGTTCACCATTCCCCGGGACCTTCTGCTGGGGCTTCCTTACAATCAGGCGGAGATCATCGATGGGCTTGCCGGTCTTTCCTACGGCCTCCACCATCTGGCGGCGGTGCTGCTCATGGCCGATATCAGGGATATCGATCGGTGTATCGGGGACAAGAGCGGCGAGTGGTTCGTCCGTTACGGGGGAAACCGGCGTCTCATCACGGTTTCTCCGGGAGAGCATGAATCGGACCGGGTACGTTTTGATGAATTTGATCCTACGGTGTTCATTTTCGACGCCTATCCGGGAGGCATCGGTTTCTCAGCGCTCCTTTACGAGCAGCACGACCACCTGCTCGGCATGGTCAGGCGCCTCATCGATTCCTGTCCCTGCAGCCACGGCTGTCCCATGTGCGTGGGGCCCACCCTGGAGGTCGGACCCGTCGCCAAGGAGGCGGCCCGGGCGATCCTCGACGGAATCGCGGTCTTCTCATGAGCACCATAGAACGTATCCGCCGCCTGACGGGCGGACAGAAAAGAACGGATCCAAAGGGGGGACGGTCCGAAGAACTGGAAGAGCTCCGCAGGCGGATCGATGCGGTCATGTCCCGCCGGCCCGGTTCTCAATCCCGTACCCGCCCCCTTGAGACCGACGCGTCATTCGGTTGTGACGGGGTCATTGACGGGGAAGAACTGCACAATGACGGCGGGACGTTCTTCGCCACCCTGAAACGGGTGACAAGCGGTAATCCTCACGGCTTTCGCTGTCCCGATGAACTGACCGGTCTCGACATGCGCAGGGCGGCCCTTCTCACGGGCGATCTTCAGGTCTCTGCCGCGGCCGTCACCGATGCCCTCTTCCTTGATACTGAAACGACGGGTCTCGCCGGCGGCGCGGGGACCATGGCCTTCCTGATCGGGCTCGGCTGGCTCGAAGGTTCCGCCTTCGTCACGGAACAGCTCTTCGCCCGCGATTTCCGGGAGGAACGCGCAGCCCTTTATCACCTGCGGGAACGGGCGAAGGAGAAGCGGTTCCTGGTTACCTTCAACGGGAAATCCTTCGACGTGAATCTCCTGGCGAACCGCTTTATCATGAACCGGATGCCCGACCCGCTTTCCGGAATGCCTCACCTCGACCTGCTCCATCCGGCGCGGCGGCTCCTGGGCCATCGCCTGCCCGACAGCCGCCTGGTCACCATAGAAGAGAAGGTCCTTGGGTTTGAACGGGACGGCGATGTCCCGGGACATGAGATCCCGCAGCGATACTTTGACTGGCTCAGGCTGCACGACCCCCGGCTCATGGCCGACGTCTTCGAGCACAACCGCCTTGACGTGGTTTCCCTGGCCGTTCTCATGGTTCACCTGGCGGAATTGCTCGGTTCCGATGCCGGGGGTGTGGAGCGGGACCATGGAGACATCCTGGCGGCCGCACGGCTGCTGCTCGACCGGAAACACCGGTCGGTGGCGCTGGAACACCTGGAGATGCTCCTGTCCTGCTGCCGGGATGCCGGTGTCAGGTACGAAGCCCGCATGATGCTGTCACTGTTTCACAAACGGGAAGGACGGTGGGATCGGGCCGTGGAGCTTTGGGAAAGCATGCTTCAGGAAACGCCGGCCGATGTCTTTGCCTCCGTCGAACTTGCCAAATGGTACGAACACCGGGTCTGCGATTTCGAGCGCGCACTGGCCCTGGTCAGCAACGTGCTGGACGGGAACGATTCCCTTGAAGGACCCCTGGCGGACGCTCTCCTCCACAGACTTGACCGGCTCAGACGGCGCAGGGAACCCGGCCGACAGGGAGAAAAAAACGGTACCCCTTCAGGTAAAAAGCAAGAATAAATAATGTGTTGACCGGGGGTGGTGAGTCATCTATCATGATCCTGCCGTAACAGTTCGCATACCGGTCGGGCATTGTTGAACCCGGGGGAACGGAGGAAAACAATGAAGATACTGGTAATCGCCGGTTCCATCGTGTTTCTGCTCGTTCTCTTCTGGCTCTGGGTTGAGCGGGGGCACCTCCTGCTTCCCGGGACGTGGCCGGCCCTGAAATGGCTTGGTTTCAGAAGAACGCTCACGCAGGGACTCCACGGGATCTGGTACGGCCGTCACATCGTTTCCTACCTGAATTTTCTTCGCATGCTTGCGTACCGGTTCGGGCCCGAAGGCAGGTACGCCCGGTGGCTCGCCGATTCCTATCATGGAAAGATACTGCCGCCGGAACTCGCTCGCTCGATCATCACGGTCAAGGAGAACGTTCCGCTCCAGGACCTGGGGACACGGGTGATCCCTTACGCCAGAGCGCGTGACATCGTGCTCAAGGCGCCGGTCGATATCGTCGTGACACAGTGCGGCTGCAAGGCGCTTCATGCGGCCAGGGGAAACCCCTGCAGGATGGTGCAGCCGCCGTATATGACCTGCATGCTCGTGGGGAAGCCCCTGACCGATTTTCTTCTGGATCATAAGCCGGAAAACACGAAGAGGATAAGCCGGGATGAGGCGCTTGCCCTGCTTGAAGAACTGCACGATGCGGGTCTTGTCCACACCGCCTGGTTCAAGGACTGTATCAAGGACCAGTTCTATGTGATCTGTAACTGCTGCTCCTGTTGCTGCCTGGGCTTTGAAATGGGGTCCCTGGGAATCCGGCAGCTCGCTTCATCTGGATATGTGGCCGCCGTCGATGCCGAGCTCTGTGAAGGGTGCGGGGTGGCCCTCGAGTGGTGCCCCTTCGACGCCATCGAGATACAGGATACGATATCCGCCGTTCGATGGGATGCCTGTATGGGATGTGGGATCTGCGTGGCGAAGTGTCCCCATGAGGCCCGCCGCCTCATCACCGACCGGCGCAAGGGGCTTCCCCTGGATGTACGTACCCTGCCGTCATCCTCAGGAGAGATAATGGATAGCACCGGCCACACAGTGTCATGAGCAGGGACGGCCGAAGCAGTGGCCCATTCCCTGTTGGAAGGTATAATGAATAACCCGCGGGAGGAACCAATGAGTGAAGAAAAACAAGGCAGTATCGTGATGGGAATGGTGTGGATGCTGGTGATCTCCCTGCTTCTCTTCTGGGCACCCCTCATCGGGCCGCTGGTGGCGGGGTTTGTCGGCGGGAAACGGGCCGGCGGGATCGGAGCGGCCTTTGTGGCCGTCCTGCTGCCCGGTATCATCGTGGGTTTTCTGCTGTTTGTCTTCGCCTCGAGTCTGACGGGTGTCCCGCTCATCGGCGCCCTGGCGGGAATGGGTGCCTTTATCCTGTCATTGAGCGGCATCGGGCCGCTTCTGATAGGCGCCCTGATCGGCGGTGCCTTTGCCTGAAAGTGATAAGGAGGGGGTGTACCCCGCCGGGGGGCGGCGGGGTACACCATTGCCAAGGAGATAATCGCCGATAGTGAGGCATCAGCGCGGCAATGAAATGAAACCGTTCTATTTCGTTATTTTTACCGCCATGAATCCACCGCGGCCTCTTTTTACGAGCAGGTTGATCACAGCTCCGTCGGAGACCTTCCGAACTTCTTCCTGAAGATCGGAGAGAGATGTCACGGTAACCGTGTTCACCCCCTTTATGAGATCACCGGGGCGAAGGCCGGCCAGCTCGGCCTTGCTTCCGGGGGTGACCTCGGTCACGACGACGCCCTTTTCGTTATCCGGGTATCCAAAACGGTCGGCCAGTTCAGGTGACATGGTGGAGACCGCGAACCCCAGATTACCGTAGTCGTTCTCACTTGCCGCCGCCGAGACCACGTCATCGGTCCGTTTTGCCAGCGTGACGGTGAAATGCTTCTCCGCGCCGTCACGGAGCACTGTTACGTCCACCTTCTTTTCAACGGGAAGGGCGGCCACGGTCCGGGACAGCTCCTTCGCGGAGGACACGGTCTTGCCGTCTATGGATGTAATGATGTCTTCCGCCTTGACCCCGCCTTTTTCAGCCGGGCTGTCTTCAAATACTTCGGTGATCAGGACGCCGTTGCGGTCGCCTGTTCCGTAGTACTCCCGCAGTTCCCTTGTCAGGTCCTGTATGCCCACACCAAGCCAGGCGCGCGTGACCTCTCCGGTATCCTTCAACTGGGAAATGATCTCCCGTGCCAGGTTGATGGGGATGGCGAAACCGATCCCCTGGCCGTTGGCGATGATGGCGGTATTGATGCCCACCACCTCACCCTTCATGTTCACCAGGGGGCCGCCGCTGTTGCCGGGGTTGATGGATGCGTCGGTCTGAATGAAATCATCGTAGGGGCCCGAGCCGATAACCCGTCCCTTGGCGCTGACGATCCCCGCCGTTACGGTCTGTTCGAGTCCGAAGGGGCTGCCGACGGCAACGACCCAGCTTCCCACGTCGAGCCGGTCCGAATCTCCCAGACACAGCGGTTTCAGGTCCTTCGCGCCTTTAATCCTGATCAGCGCCAGGTCGGTATTGGCATCCCGGCCCACGAGCTCTCCAGTGTATTCCTCCCCGGTCGAGAGTTTGACCGTCATCGTATCGGCATTGTCTATGACGTGGTTGTTGGTGACGATGTATCCGTCACCGTCAATGATGAACCCCGACCCGAGTCCCTGCCGTTTCTTGAGGGGGCTTCGTTTTCTGTCCTGGAACTGTTTGAAGAACTCTTCAAAGGGATGTCCCTCAGGAAAGGGGTTGCCGCGGAAGAAATATGAAATGTCATCACTGCCCTTGACGGCTTGCTCCGTTCTGATATGTACCACGCCCGGCTTTACCTTCTCCGCTATGCCGCTGAAGTTGGCCGGTACCATCGGCGTGCCCGTGTCCGCCGGTTTCGCCGCTCCCCATGACCCGAACCCGGTGACACACAGGAACATGATGAGAACCATGCCGGCTATTACGGTTTTTGATCGTGTGTTCATGAGTGTCCTCCCTGAAATGATGATGTCATAAAACCGGTTGCAATGATGGGATGACAATACCGGAACAACCTTACCGGAAGATGACGGATACATTACAAAATGGTAATCTTCGACGGGCCGCTGCCGGAGTGGTGCTGGGATGGAAGGGGGAATTCATCACCGGAGCGTGACGATGAAGGTGCTGCCCTCCCCGGGTCTGCTTGTCACGGTGATGTCGCCTCCGTGTGAGCGGGCGACGGCGCGCGCAAGGCTCAGACCAAGCCCGATGCCGCGCTCCGAGCGGCTTCGGTCACCCCGGTAGAAGCGTTCAAAGATGTGGGGGAGGTCATCGGAAGGAATGCCGATCCCCGTGTCGGAAATCCGGATGGTTGCAGATCCTCCTGCACAGGTGACGGCGGCCGTTACCGACCCTCCCGTTGCGGTGTACTTGATGGCGTTGTCGATCAGATTGGCGATCATACGCTGCAGTTTTCTTATGTCTCCCCGGTAGGGACAGCTGCCGGAAATATCGGTACGGAGGATGACATTCTTGTCTTCGGCGATGGGCTGAAGCAATTCACAGGCGTCCTCGACAAGCCGGCACAGGTCAAGGTCCTCCACGCTGGTCGTTTCAACCCCTGCCTCGACCTCCGAAATGACGAGCATGGTGTTGATCATATCCAGGAGCCGGTCGCACTCCTCGATGATGCTTGCGGCCATTGATTCATAATCCTCGAGGGAGGTGCCCGTCGTCATGGTGACCTCGGCGATCCCCCTGATACGGGTGATGGGGCTTCTCAGGTCGTGGGCGATATTGTCGCTCATTTCCTTCATGCCCGTAACAAGCTTTTCGATTCGGTCGAGCATCTGGTTGAAAGTGGTGGCGAGCTGGGCGATCTCGTCTCCCCGCCTGTTGACGGGGACCCGCGTTTCAAGATCGTCCTTCGATATGCGACGGGCTGTGGATGTTACGGCCTCGACACCGGAGAGGGCGCGCCGGGCCATGAACCAGCCGATGGCCGCCGACGCGAGGAGGAGGATGGACATGGTGATGATAAATATCCTTTTGAAGGCCTCGATGAACTGGCTCTGGAGCTCCATTGCCTGTCCTATCTGGAGGACCATGCCCCGGCCGATGACACTGTACAACACGCGCACCTTTTCCCTGCGGTCCGGGATCGAGATCGTTTCGTAGAAATGAGGTGTGCCCTTCAGGATCTCCTCTATGGCATTCAGGTTGACCCCCAGGGCCTGCCAGTAGGACATGTTTGTCGATGAGAATACCCTGCCGTCCCGGTATAGGAGACGGAAGAAGGTTTTTTTGACACCGCCCGCCCGTGATTCGGCGACGGCGACGCTCTTGACGGCTTCCAGCCCCTCGGTACGCAGGAGCGTGGAGAATTTGCCCACCTGGTTCAGAAGTTCGCGGTCGGTCTGCTCTTCCATGACCGTCGTGACGAGAAAGTAAAAGAAGAAAAAGGCCAGGATCGAGGAGAGAGTGAAGATCGCCGCGTACCAGAGGGTCAGACGGAATGCCAGTGTATGGCGGAGATCAGTCGGACGCTTTGAGGACATAACCCGCACCCCGCACGGTGTGTATGAGTTTCGTGTCGAAATCCTTGTCCACCTTATCCCGCAGGCGACAGATCCGCGCCTCAACCACGTTCGTCATGGGATCGAAGTTGTAGTCCCAGACATGTTCCATGATCATCGTCCGGGAGACCACATTCCCGGCGTTGCGCATCAGGTATTCGAGAAGGGAAAATTCCAGCGGCTGCAGGTCGATCTTCCGATCTCCCCGGAAAACCTCCCGTGTCAAAAGATTGAGGGAAAGGTCTTCCACGGTGAGGCGTGTTGGTTCCGCCGTTCCGCCGGCCCGCCGGATGAGGGCCTGGATACGGGCAAGGAGTTCCGTGAATGCGAAAGGTTTTGTCAGATAGTCATCGCTTCCCGTCCGAAGACCCTTGATGCGGTCCTCAACGGTTCCCCGGGCGCTCAGAATGATGACGGGTGTGTTGATCCCCTCGCCTCGTATTTCCCTGATCAGGGACAGGCCGTCCCGTTTCGGGAGCATGATGTCGATGACGGCCGCATCGTAGGGTTCCGTCAGTGCCAGGTTCAGACCCGTTTCACCGTCGGCGGCGCAGTCCACGGCATAGCCGGCCTCCTTCAAACCCCGGGTGACAAAAGAGGCTATCTTGCGGTCATCTTCCACGAGAAGGATTCTCATTGCCGATGGTCCCCCGTAACCATATCAGGGCGCTTTCACGATGATATTGTCGATGACCCGGCGTGTTCCCGGTGTCTCCCTGGCGATATCGATGATCTTTCGCTTCAGATCGGCCCCGGCAACGATCCCCGAAAGCGAAACGACACCCCCGTAGACATCGACGTCAATGTTCAGTGAGCGGACGCCGGGTTCGGAGATCAGTTTCGCCTTGATCCGGTTTCCCAGGATGGTGTCGTCAATGACCTGGCCGGCCGTCCGGGAGCCGATCTGCAGGTCGTTCTTCACGGATCTGACGCCGGGGACCGCCGCCGCCGTTTGAAAGGCCCGCGTGGCCTCTTCCTGTGTCTCCACCATGCCCGTGAGGGTGACAATGCCCTCGAGCACGTCGACATCGATGTTCCGGGCCCTGACCGCCGGTTCGTCGATCAGTCTCGCCTTTACTTCCGTAGACAGGGCGGCATCATCCACTATCCCGCCGGCGGTCCGCTCATCGGTCGAGACCTTGTACGCACCGGTGGCGCCCGTTCCGATCAGGACCGGCGCGCACCCCACCAGGAGGGACAGAAGGACCGCCCCCATGATCCGCAGTATTGGTTTCACGGTGAACACCCCCATTTTTTTGTCATGTATTGTTCGTTTCATTTCCGGTGCCCCCTGTCGGCTTTCTCATGAGCGGAAGAACCGGCGAGCGCGGCTTCCTTCACCACGTCGGCGATCTTTCTGTGTACGGCCGGATTCATGAAATTGGGGACGATATCGTACTTTCCCGAAAGGTCCGCCAGCGCCTCGGCGGCGGCGAACTTCATGGGATAGGTGATCCGGGTAGCCCGGGCGTCGAGGGTTCCCCGGATAAGCCCCGGAAAGACGAGGCAGTTGTTGATCGTTCTCCCGTCAAGGCCGACGGCGGCTCCCGCGCTGATTGCCTCGGCGGGGAATATTTCCGGTATGGGGTTTGCGAGTGCCAGAACGATGGGCTTCCGGGACATGCTGTGCACCATCTCTTTCGAAACCAGCTTCGGAGAGGAGACACCGATAAAGATGTCCTTTCCCTTGATGATGTCGGAGAGGGTCCCCCGTTCCTTCTTTTCATTGGTCCGTGCCGCCAGGGCCCGCTTGTAGGGGTTCATGCCCCGTTTCCGCCCCCGGTAGAGGGCGCCGGAACGGTCGCAGACGGTGATGTTCCGGAACCCGTATTCAATGAGCATGGTGCCGGTGGCGATGCCCGCGGCGCCCGCGCCGTTGATGACGATACGTACCGTCTCCTTCTTTTTACCCGTTATCTGAAGACAGCGGAT
The DNA here is from genome assembly GCA_016933965.1 of Deltaproteobacteria bacterium. Lineage (NCBI taxonomy): Bacteria > Pseudomonadati > Myxococcota > Myxococcia > Deltaproteobacteria bacterium. The sequence goes on from JAFGTS010000043.1 coordinate 23,068, forward strand.
CAGTGCGGCCAGGACGACCGTGGCCGTGCCATGCTGATCATCGTGAAAGACGGGCACTGAGACCCGGTCCTGAAGTTTTTCCTCCACCTCGAAACACAGCGGTGCCTGGATGTCCTCGATCATGATGACGCCGAAGGTCTTGGATATGGCCTCAAGGGTGTCCACGATCCGGTCCGCGTCGTCACTGTCGATCAGGATCGGTGTGCAGCTGACACCTCCCATCCTGTTGAGAATGACCGATTTCCCTTCCATGACGGGCATCCCGGCGAGGACGCCGATATTTCCCAGGCCGAGGATGGCTGAGCCGTTCGTGGCGATGCAGGCCGAATTGCCGATCGTCGTGTATTCGAAGACCGCCTCCGGATTATCCATGAGGTATCGGCACGCCTGAGCCACGCCGGGCGTGTAGATAAGGCGCAGGTCACTCAGGGTTTCCATCTTTACCGTGGGTGTGACGGCTATCTTTCCGCCCCGGTGGACATTGAGCACCTCGTCTTCAATGGATATGACGGTGTACCCCTTGAGCTTCTCGATCGCCTGGACGGTATCGGTGAACTGCTTTTCCGAGTCGAAATAGGCGATGATGTCCCTGGTAATATGCTGCGACGTCATGTGGACCTTTGTGATATCTCCCAGCATGGCGCCGTGCTTTCCCAGTTCCATGGCCACTCTCCCGAACGAACTGGGGACATCGGGGATGCGAAGCCGCATCTTCTTGACCAGCTTGAACGCATACCGTTCCAGTTCTTTCATGACCGGTCTCCTTTCAGTTCCCGCGGGTCGCGGTTGTTCCGAGGGGGACGACCTCGCCGATACGTGCCGCGGAAATGACACCCTCCCGCAGGATGACGGCGGGAGCGACGGTTATGTCCACGATCGTTGATCCCCGCCCCCCGGGAGAAGCTCCGCCGTCGACGACGGCATCGACCAGAACACCCAGGGAACGGATGACATCGCCGGCGGTGGAACATTCCTTTTCGTTCGAGATGTTAGCGCTCGTTGCGGTGATCGCTCCTCCGAGGCGGCGGGCGAGTTCCGCCGGGATGGGGTTCGGAGAGAGGCGGATGCCGATCTTTCCCGTGTTCGCCGTCAGGACGCCGGGAAGCAGGGATGCCGCGGGGAAAAGGATGGTAAGCGGCCCCGGCCAGAAATGGTCCATCAGCCGCCGGCCTTCATCGCTGATCGTCCGGACGTATCGTTCAGCATCGGACCGCTGCCCGATAATGAGAGGGATCGGCTTGCTGAAGGTTCGTCCCTTGATGAGGTAGAGCCGGCGCAGGGCGCTTTCGTTGAGCGGGTCCGCGCCGAGGCCGTAAAATGTCTCGGTCGGGTAGGCGATGACCCCGCCCTCCTGCATGATACGGGTTGCTTTTTCCAGCAGCGACGGGTCCGGATGGTCCCCGTCGATGGGAATCCTATCGGGCATCGAGCCGTTCCTGATCCTTCTGAATGTTTTCAGCGAGGGTTTTCCTGTAGGCAGCGAGTTTTTTCTTCAATGCCCCGTCCTCCAGGGCCAGTATCCTGACGGCCATGAGGGCGGCGTTCTTTGCGCCGGCTTTTCCCAGCGCCATGGTTGCCACGGGGACGCCGCCGGGCATCTGGACCGTTGAGAGCAGGGCGTCAAGCCCCTTGATCGGCGATGATTCGATGGGTACACCGATAACGGGGAGTGCCGTCTGGGATGCGATGACACCGGCGAGGTGGGCCGCCGCGCCGGCGCCGGCGATGATGATCCTGATACCCCGCGATTCGGCCTTCCCGGCGAAGGCCGTGGTCCGCTCCGGTGAGCGGTGCGCCGATGTGAGGACCATCTCGTGAGCGATACCGAACTCTTTCAGGAGCGATGATGCTTCCTCCATGACGGAAACATCGGAATTGCTTCCCATGACGATGCTGATGACCGGTTTTTCCTTTTTTTTCATTTCCCTGCTCCCTTCATCGCCGGGTTTCTAATGCCTGAAATGACGTTTTCCCGTAAAGAGCATGGCTATGCCGTGCTCGTCGGCTGCCTGGATCGATTCTTCGTCCCTGATGGAGCCGCCCGGTTGAATAATGGCCGTGATGCCCGCCTCGGCGGCGGTGTCGACAACGTCTCTGAAGGGGAAGAAGGCATCGGAACCGAGGACGGTCCCCTTCGTGGGTGCCTGGGCCTTCATCAGGGCGATCTTCATGGAATCGATACGGCTCATCTGGCCGGCACCGACACCCACGAGCCGGTCCTTTGCGGCAATGACGATCGCGTTCGATTTGACGTTCTTTACCACCCGCCAGGCGAAATCGAGGGCCTGGTATTCCTCTTCCGTGGGCTTACGCTTTGTGACGACCCGGGCATTGCGAACGTTGTCGGTATCCAGGTCCCGGTCCTGCACCAGCAGGCCGCCCGCCACGCGGCGGAAGTCGAGCTCGCCCACCCGTGGGCCTGCGGGGGGATCGATGGCCAGCAGCCGGAGGTTCTTTTTGGATTGCAGTATTTCCCGTGCCTCGGCGTCAAAGCCGGGGGCGATGATGACTTCGAGAAAGATCTTTCCAAGTTCCTCCGCCGCCGCCTTGTCGACGGGACGGTTGAAACTGACGATGCCGCCGAAGGCCGATACGGGATCGGTCTGAAAGGCCTTCAGAAAGGCCTCGCGGAGGTCGCCGTCCGAGGTCGCGGCACCGCAGGGATTGGCATGTTTCATGATGATGGCCGTGGGTGCCGTGAATTCGGACACCATCTGCCAGGCCGCGTCGCTGTCCATGATATTGTTGTATGACAGTTCCTTGCCCTGGAGTTGCCGGGCGTTTGAGATGACCGACGCCGAGAGATCCGGCTCGCCGTAGAAAACGGCCTTCTGGTGTGGATTTTCGCCATATCGAAGGTCCTGGACCTTCCGGAACTGCATGGTCATGGTATCGGGGAATTCTCTTTTGGCGCCGGTGATGTCTGTTCGTCCGAGATAGTTCGAAATGGCGGCGTCATAGCGGGCGGTCAATTGGAAGGTCTTGACGGCCAGGGAAAAATTCGTTTCCTCGGAAACGCTCCCCTTTCGTTCCTTCATCTCATCGAGCACCCGGCCGTAGTCGACGGGGTCGGTGACGACCGTGACGAACCGGTAGTTCTTGGCGGCGGCGCGCAGCATGGTCGGCCCGCCGATGTCGATGTTTTCGATGGCGTCCTCGAGGGTGCACCCCTCGTGCCGCACCGTGTCCTCGAACCGGTACAGATTGATGACCACCATGTCGATGGGCACAATACCATGCTCGGCGATGGCCTTCATGTGTTCCTCGTTGTCCCGCATGGCAAGCAGCCCGCCGTGCACCTTCGGATGGAGCGTCTTCAGGCGCCCGTCCATCATTTCGGGAAACCCCGTGTAATCGGAGACATCGATAACGGCGATCCCGTTTTCCCGAAGCTGGGCCGCCGTGCCGCCCGTTGAAAGGATCTCCACGTCGAATTTTTTCAATTCCCTGACAAATTCGATGATACCGCTCTTGTCCGTGACACTGACCAGCGCCCGTTTGATCTTTGTTTCCATTGACACTCCTCTATCCTCGTATTTGCTTCATGTGCTGAATTCTTTTTTCGATCAGTTCCTTCGTGCCGATATCCGGGCGGTGATCCACGGGCCCGCTGATCGCCGATACGGCCGATTCAGCCTTTTTCTCGGCCCCGTCCAGGTCCCCCGCTATCCCCACCACGCCGACGGCCCGCGATGTGGTCATGAAAAGCCCGTCATCGCGACGGTCCACCGAGGAATAGTAGAGATTCACATCCTGCACGTTCTCCACCTCTATTTTCGCAGAGGTGGTCTTCGCGTCGGGATGGTCCTTTGGCAGGCCATATCCCCGGGGCACGACGTATTTGCATACTGTGGCTTTCTTTTCGAACTCCACGGGCAGCCTGTCGAGCGTTCCGTCGATGACGGCCCGGCAGAGTTCCACAAAATCGGTGCGGAGCAGGGGCAGGATGTTCATCGCCTCGGGGTCCCCGAAGCGCGCGTTGTACTCGAGAAGCCGCACGCCGTCCCGGGTGATGATGAAGCCGCCGTACATGATCCCCTTGTAATACTCGCCGGTTTCCCGGTAAATGGCGTCGGCTACCCTCCGGGTGATATCAAGACCGGCTTCAACATCCTCCCGCCCCATGAAGGGAAGTAAATGGTCCTCCATTGAATAGGAACCCATCCCGCCCGTGTTCGGACCCCTGTCCCCCACGAAGCGTCGCTTATGGTCCTGCACCGGTGGTGTGGCGACGACGGTCTTTCCGTCACAGAGACACTGTAATGAAAATTCCTCGCCGTCGAATTTTTCTTCCACGATGACCGAGGCGTGTTCGCTGAGTATCGACCGGCACTGTTCCAGGGCTTCCTCTTTGCTCTGAAAATGATCACCCTGGACCAGGACGCCCTTTCCCCCCGTCAGGCCGTCCGGTTTGATCACCACCTGTTCGAGTTCGCTCATGAACCCGGCGATGCCCTCGAGGGAATGAAAGACCCTGAACCGTGGGTTCCCGGGAATGTCGTATTTTTTCAGCAGCTCCCGCGTGAAGGATTTCGATGTTTCCAGCCGTGCCAGGTTCCTGGTGGGGCCAACGGCGGGGATACCCCGCGCCGCCAGCGCGTCGACGACGCCCCTGTCAAGAGGGTCCTCCGGGCCGATACAGGCGAAATCCACGGCATGCTCGACGGCGAATCGCGCGATGGCGTCCGGGTCGTCATAGGTTCCAAGCCGGACCGCCTTCGAGAGCGACGCGATGCCGGGGTTGTTGGATTTCATATATGCGTACAACACCGGATCATGACCGGAACGCATGATGCGTTCCGCCATGACGTGCTCCCGCGCGCCGTTTCCGACCAAGAGAACCTGTACCATGTGCGTCATACCTCCTGTAGACCTGCCGTTACCATTCCTGTCGTTCAATTGGATGTGATCAGATCGATCATAGAAAATCACCTATATCCAAAAAGACATTATTCGTCAATGATTGACAACTTCGGGGATCGGGATTGGGGATTACGGAGTAGAAGGATTATGGATTAGATTTTTCACCTCCCTTTTGCAAAGGGAGGCCGGGAGGGATTTTTGTATGTAAAATCCCCCCAACCCCCCCTTTGTCAAAGGGGGGCTCTGGGTACGTTACTTTATCAAAGGGGGGCTTTCGGTTTGGTGCTTTACCAAAGGAGGGGCTTTCAGTACGTTACTTTATTAAAGGGGGGCTTTTCACTTTGCCACTTTGCCACTTTGTCGCTTTGCCACTCTTCCCTCGCGTCTACCGTTCCAGCGACCTGTCGGGAAACATCATGATCGCCCTGCGAAAAACCTGTTTGACAAACATGGCATGAATGCTGCAAAGTACTCCGATATTGGTGGCTGGTTGATGAGAACGGCAATACCGGTGGTGCATATATGATGCTGAAAGACAGCCCGGAATTCCTGATGAAGATCATTCCCGATACGTTCTTCCGGGCATTGATCGATTCCGCCTATTTCGGAATTCTCGCGGTCGACCGGGAGGGGGGTGTGTTCTACGCCAACCAGGCGGCGAAAAAACTCCTGGGCTATGAGGATGTTACGGACTTCGCATCAATGCGTATCGCTGACATGGATGCCCAACTCTGGGAGGATTACAGAAAGATCATCGGCACGGGGGTTCCCCAGTTGAACGTGCCCTATAGTCACCGGGGCAGTAACGTGATCAGTCACCGTACGCCCATTGAAGCGGAAGGTGAGATAATCGGGATCGTCAGCGTGTTCCAGAGCCTCGAGGAGTATGAGAAGCTTGCCATGGACATATTCAGGGTCAGGGAATATGCCGACGAAATAGAAGCGATCATCGGCTCGTCGTACGACGGCATCTACGTGACCGACGGAGACGCCAACACGATCAGGGTCAACGCCGCCTATGAGAAGATCACCGGTATCAAGGCCGCCGAGGTGCTGGGAAGGAACATGCGGGACCTTGTCAGGGAGGGGTATTATGACGAGAGCGTATCACTGAAGGTCCTCGAAAAGCGGGAGACCATCACCATCCGCCAGACGCTGAAATCGGGCAAGGAGATACTGGTAACGGGCAATCCCATCTATGACGAGGCGGGCAACATCAAGATGATCGTTACCAACGTGCGGGATATGACGGAGCTGGTCGAGTTGAACAAACGCCTGGAAGCGTCGCTGGGGTTGACGACGGCCTACAAGGAGCGGCTCCAGGAACTGCAGCGATCGGCCGTCCGGCAGAGCGATCTGATACGGGTGTCCGAGGCCATGCTCCATGTCTATGATCTGGTTGAGCGGGTATGCATGACGGACGCGACGGTCCTGATATACGGTGAGACCGGCGTAGGTAAGGACCGGGTGGCCGAGGAGATACACGACAAGTCGAAGCGCTCCGAGAGCGGCATATTTGTCAAGATAAACTGCGGTGCCATTCCCGAAACGCTCCTCGAAAGCGAACTGTTCGGCTACGACAAGGGGGCTTTTACCGGGGCGAAGCGGGAAGGCAAGGCGGGGCTCTTCGAGGTGGCCGACGGGGGGACGCTGTTCCTCGATGAAGTGGAATCGATGCCGCTGGTCCTGCAGTCAAAGCTGCTGCGGGTGCTTCAGAACTTCGAGATCACCCGGGTCGGTGGAACTGTGCCGAAAAAGGTCGACGTCCGCCTGATCTGTGCCTCGAATCAGGACCTGAAGGAACTGATCGAAAGAAAGGAATTCAGGGCGGACCTTTACTACCGGCTGAACGTGGTCCCCATTTATGTCCCGCCCCTGCGGGAACGGAGGGACGACATTCCCTACCTGATCAATCTTTTTCTCAAGCAATTCAATGAGAAACACGGGAGGAACATGATGCTCAGTCGTGATTCCTTCGACATGCTCTGCCATTATAACTGGCCGGGGAATGTCCGCGAACTGGCAAACGTCATCGAGCGGCTCGTGGTCGTCACCTCGGACAGCATCATTTATCCCCATCACCTTCCCCTGGAGTTCTGCGAAAAGGTCCGGTATGACACGCTGAGCGGCGACGTAACGCTCAAAGAACACCTGGAAAAGGTTGAAATGGCGGTCATCAGGAACGCCGTCGAAAAATATGGAAGTGCCAGAAAGGCGGCACCCCATCTCGGCATCGATCCCTCCACGCTCACGCGCAAGCTGAAAAAAAGCACCACTAACGGTTAATTAAAAAGGAAACAATCCAGAGTGCCGCCTGGATCAAGGCCCCGGTCGTGGCGGCAGGCATCTCGTCGGGCGTCAATTTGTCGTCGTCCCTGTCATAATGACCTGCCATGACCGGATGTCGAAAACGGTTTGGGGTGCTTACCCACGAGATGCAATTCTGCATCGGGGTTCTCACCTGTCGCGATTTGGGTGTTATGTAATTAAATCAGATGGCTGTGAGATGCTCACGCTATGCGGTGCACGCCCGTTGCATTCCTGCATCAATAGTGTGAAAAAGAAGATATTTTCCCTGATTTCAATGACATGTTTTTTTCATCATCCCCTGTTGATGCATTGCTGCATTATTCTTTTTTTCACTTTCCTGTGGATCGATGAGGAACGGGTTGCCCCGTAAGAACGGTAACCCTTTGTATTTTAATCACTATTGTGGAATGAGCCGGCCGGACCGATTCTGTGGCATGATAATTGTAGGACCTTTTGCAGCGTTACAGAATGCCGGCGGTCCGCTGGCGCGGTTCGGCCGGTTCAGAAATATAAACCGTTTTTTCACAGCATTTCCGAAGGAGGCTCTGTATGAGTAAATTAATGAATGCCAAAGAATATGAGGAAAGCCTTCGAAAATTGAATTTGAAGGTATACATGTTCGGTAAACGGGTCGAGAGCCCCGTTGATGATCCGATCATCCGCCCTTCCATGAACGCCGTGGCAATGACCTATGAGCTTGCCCACCGGCCCGAATATGAAGACCTGATGACCGACACGTCTCACCTCACCGGAGAAAAGGTAAACCGGTTCTGCCACATTCACCAGTCGGTGGGTGACCTGGTAAAAAAGAGCAAAATGGGTCGCCTCCTTGGCATGAAGACCGGTTGCTGCTTTCAGCGCTGCGTGGGCATGGATGCCTTGAACGCCCTTTCCATCACCACCCACGCGATCGATCAGAAGTACGGCACGGAATACAACAAACGCTTTTTGGAGTACCTGAAGTACGTACAGGAAAACGACCTCACCTGTGACGGTGCCATGACGGACCCGAAAGGTGACCGGAGCCTGGCGCCCCACGCGCAGCCCGATCCGGACGCCTTCATGCATGTCGTGGAAGAACGTCCCGACGGAATCGTCGTGAGCGGCGCGAAAGCCCATCAGACGGGCGCCGTCAATTCCCACGAGATCATCATCATGCCCACCATTACTATGCGGGAGGCCGATAAGGATTACGCCATTTCCTTCGCCCTGCCGAGCGATGCCGAGGGTATCACCTACATTATCGGCCGCCAGTCCTGTGACACCAGGAAATCGGAAGGGATGACGCTCGACCGCGGCAACATGCACTACGGTGGTCACGAGGCGCTGGTCGTCTTCGACAAGGTCTTCGTTCCCTGGGACCGCGTGTTCATGTACAAGGAATATGACTTCTCGACCCAGCTGGTGGAGAATTTCGCCGCCTATCACCGGCAGAGTTACGCGTGCAAGGTCGGTGTCGGCGATGTCCTGATCGGTGCCACCCAGACAGTCGCAGAGTATAACGGTGCCGATAAGGCTTCCCATGTGAAGGACAAGATCGTCGAGATGAACCACCTCAACGAGACGCTTTACTGCGGCTGCATCGCCTGCGCGTCCGAAGGTCACAAGGAGCCGAGCGGCACCTATCTGGTTGACGTGCTTCTCGCCAATATCCACAAACACAACGTCACCCGTTTCCCTTATCAGATAGCGCGGCTTGCGCAGGACATCGCCGGCGGCCTGCTGGTCACATTGCCTTCGGCGGCCGATTTCGCATCGCCTGAAGTGGGGAAATTGATGGAAAAGTACTACAAGGCGAAAGCCGATGTGCCCACGGAGCACAGAATGAGGATTCTGCGGCTTATCGAGAATCTGACGCTCGGTACGGCGGCAGTGGGGTACCTGACGGAGTCGATGCATGGTGCCGGTTCTCCCCAGGCGCAGCGGATCATGATTACCCGGATGATCAACCTTGAATTGAAAAAACAAACGGCGAAGGAACTGTGCGGGATAGAGAAGGGGGATCACCTCAGCTGAAAATCGGTCTTAAGTACTGTGGCGGATGCAGGGCACAGTATAACAGGGTTAAGACCGTCGAATATATACGATCACGATTGGGGGACGATGTTTCATTCGTTCCCCCCGATCGTGACGATCTCGATTTTGTTCTGATCGTGGCGGGATGTAAAACGGCCTGTGTCGATGTCTCACCCTTTGAAGGCCATCCCATCCGCTACATTACGAGCGAGGAAGATGCGGAGCAACTGATTGCTGATTTGCGCAAGGATTAAATCAAGGAGGTCACGAGACTGATGTGCTGGGAGGAAATATACAAAAGTAAACTGACCACCGCGGAAGAAGCGGTGAAACATATCAAGTCGGGCGACCGGGTCGTCGTCGGCCACGCCTCGGGGTCACCCGAGGTACTCCTCAAGGCAATGGTGGAAAACAAGGAAGCCTATGAGGACGTTGAGATCGTACACATGGTCGCCATGGGTCCATCTGAGTATTGCCTGCCTGAAAACGCCAAGCATTTCATCCACAACTCACTTTTTGCGGGCGGGACATCCCGCAAGGCCATTCATGACGGGCGGGCCGTCTTCACACCGTCCCACTTCAGCCAGATACCGCGCCTGTTCCGGAAGAAGGTGCTCCCCGTCGACGTCACCCTGTGCATGTTGTCATCTCCCGATGAGCATGGCTATTGTTCGTTCGGTATTTCCGTCGATTATACGAAACCAGCGGCGGAGAGCTCGAAGATCGTGATAGCCGAGGTGACGCCCCATATGCCGAGGACGCTGGGTGACGCGTTCATCCACGTATCCCGGATCGATCATATCGTTGAATGCGACTCGAAACCGATCGTTCTGCAGCCGCCGAAGATCGGCGAACTCGATGAAAAGATCGGCGGGTACTGCGCCGAACTGATCGAGGACGGTGCCTGCCTGCAGCTGGGTATCGGTGCCGTTCCCGATTCGATCCTGAGCTTTTTGAAAAGCAAGAAAGATCTGGGGATTCACACGGAAATGTTTTCCGACGGTGTTGTTGACCTGGTGAAAGAAGGGGTCATCAACTGCTCCCGAAAGAATTTTCATCCCAACAAGATGGTGGCGACCTTTTTCATGGGTACCGAGAAGCTGTACAACTTCGTACACAATAACCCCATGGTGGAGATGTTTCCCGTTGATTACACCAACAACCCGGCCAATGTGGCACGCAATGACAACGTGGTCTCCATCAATTCCGCCCTGCAGGTGGACCTGACGGGCCAGGCCTGCTCGGAGTCGATCGGATACAAGCAGTTCAGCGGGACGGGCGGCCAGGCCGATTTCGTGCGAGGTGCCGCGTGGTCCCATGGCGGGGTCTCCATCCTTGCCTTCCACTCGACCGCCGCAAAGGGGACCCTGTCGAGGATCGTCCCCCATCTCGACGAAGGCGCCATCGTGACCACGACGAGGACGGATATCCATTATGCCGTTTCGGAATACGGCATCGCCGAACTCCGGGGGAAATCGGTTCCCCAGCGCGCGGAAGCACTTATCAGTATAGCCCATCCGGATTTCAGGGCCGATCTGAAGAAGGAATTCTCACGGATCTATAACAGATAGTCAGTGTTCTCGATGGCGGTAACGCGACCCTTTCCTTGCGGGAGCGCATCCCGCCGGTGACCATGCCGGCGGGATGTTTCCGTGAGCCATCGATTCGATACATCCGCCATGCCGGCGGAACAACTACATACTGCCGAGAGGAGGAAACAGCATGGTTCATGTCTTTACGACCACACCCAGGATCGTAATGGGCCCCGGTGCCATCAAGACCATCGGGGAAGAAGTCAGGAACCGGGGTGTCAGAAAGGTCCTGATCGTGACCGATAAAGGGGTTGTCGGTGCCGGCCTGACAAAGGCCGTTGAGTCGTCGCTCAAGGCCGCAAAGGTCAGCTACGCGATATTCGACGGCGTTGAACCGGATCCGCGCTATGAGATCGTCGCCGACTGCGTTGCCATGGCAAAGAAGGAAAAGGCGAAACTGCTCATCGGTCTGGGCGGCGGAAGTCCCATTGACATCGCCAAGACATCGGCCGTCATGGTGACGAACAAGGGACCCATCGGCGCGTACTTCGGCGTCAACCTGATCCCGAAACCGGGACTGCCCACCATCATGGTTCCGACGACGGCGGGTACGGGCAGCGAAGTGACGCCCATCGCCATTCTTTCGGACGAAGGGGAAAAACTGAAAAAAGGCGTCGTCAGTCCCCACATGTACCCTGCGGCAGGCATTCTTGATCCGGAACTGACCGTCGGTCTTCCGCCGCATGTCACGGCGGCGACGGGAATGGATGCCCTCATTCATGCCGTCGAGGCCTACACGTCGATCAACGCGACGGGCATGACCGACATGTACTGTATCCGGGCGATCAGCCTCATTTATAACAACCTGCGAACGGCATACGCCAAGGGCGATAACATGGCCGCCCGGACGGCCATGATGGAAGGTGCCCTTCTGGCGGGTATCGGTTTCGCCAATGCGGGCGTCACGGCCGTCCATGCCTTTGCCTACCCGATCGGCGCCGAGTTCCATATCCCTCACGGGATCGCCAACACCCTGATGCTGCCCCATGTCATCCGTTACAACGTGCTGGGCAATCTTCCGAAATTCGCCGGCCTTGCCGGTCCCTTCGGGATCCCCACGGCGGGTCTCGACGACCTGCAGATAGTGGACCGCGTCATCGCGGCGATCGACCGCCTGGCGGACGATATCAGGGTCCCGCGGCATCTCGCCGATTACGGGGTGACAGAAAAGGACGTGCCCATGCTGGCGGAAGGCGTGATGAAAGTGACCCGGCTTCTGGCGAACAATCCGAGGACGTTGCTCCTCGAGGATGCCAAGGCGATCTACCGGGCGGCCCTGTAAGAGAATATCGCCTCAGGGCGGTCTCCGTGTATGGGGCCTCCCTGGGTCTTTATACGGAATTATTGAATCTCAGGAGGAAGAATTAATGGACAATACAGCTCTTGTGGACAAGCGATCGGCATCGCTCGCGAAGTCATTCGCGGGCGGGAAACCGGCCTTTGCGGCATTCGGAAAAGGCGCCCTTCTCACCGACGTCGATGGACGTGAGTACATCGATTTCGCCGGCGGCATCGGTGTCATGAACATTGGGCACTCCCATCCCAGAGTGGTCGCCGCCATTCAGGACCAGGCCGGGAAATTGACCCACTCCTGCTTCATGGTCGTTCCCTATGAACCTGCCGTCAGGCTGGCCGAGCGTCTGTGCGCCCTCACTCCCGGCTCATTTCCGAAAAAGGCCTTTTTCGTCAATGCCGGCGCCGAGGCGGTGGAGAACGCCGTCAAGATATCACGGTATTACACAAAAAGGCAGGGGATCATCGTTTTTGACAATGGTTTTCACGGACGGACCCTGCTCACCATGACCATGACAAGCAAGGCGAAGCCTTACAAATTCGGTTTCGGGCCCTTTGCGCCGGAGATCTACCATGCGCCCTACGCCTACTGCTACCGGTGCCCCTTCGGCCTGGAGTATCCGAAATGCGGAGTATACTGCGCCGATTTTCTGAAAAAGGAATTTTTTATTCGGTGTCCCGCGGAAACGACGGCGGCGGTCATCGCTGAACCGGTGCAGGGCGAAGGCGGATTCATCACGCCGCCGCCCGAGTATTTCCCCAAGGTCGCCGAGATCTGCAAGGAGAACGGCATCCTCTTTGTTTCCGATGAGATACAGGCCGGTATGGCCCGGACGGGTGGAAAACTCTTCGCCATCGAGCACTGGGGTGTCGAACCCGACATAATGACCATAGCGAAGAGCCTTGCCGCCGGCATGCCGTTGAGCGCCGTCGTCGGCAGGGCGGAGATTATGGATTCGATCCATCCCGGCGGCATCGGCGGGACCTACGGCGGCAATCCCGTGGCCTGCGCGGCGGCCAACGCCGTCCTCGACGCCTATGAAGAGGAAAACATGCTCGAAAAGAGCGAAGCCCTGGGCAAAAAACTGTGGGCGGCCTTCACGGGGATGCAGAAGAAATACGAGATCATCGGGGACGTGCGCGGCAAGGGTCCCATGATCGCTCTCGAACTGGTCAAGGACCGCGCGACGAAAGAGACCAATGCCGAGGCTGCGGGCAAGATCGCCGCCTATGCCTTTGAGAAGGGACTGATCCTCCTTACCTGTGGTCCCTATGCCAACTGCATCAGGTGCCTGATGCCGCTGGTCATCACCGATGAACATCTCGACCGGGGGTTGGCGATCATCGACGAGGCCTTTGCCTCCCTCGAGAAGTAGAAAATGACCGGGGCGGCGCCTCCTCGGGAAGGCGCCGCACCCGATCGAAAGGGATCTTTGAAACACGATAAGGCTGTTGCCGGTATTCTTCCTTGCAGAGGATACCTGTTCGCGCAGCAGAGGGATAAACGGACATAAGGGTTCCGGATATGGCCGGCGGTGCATTGGGCCATGACGATGGCTCGAGGATCGGCGATGTTGATATGCGCAATCCGGTGCATTCGGATAACCAACCTCTTCAGTGGGAAGGGGCAACTTCACTATAGCTATAAGGAAGGAGAGCGGTATGAAGAAAGCGAGTTGGTGGCGAAAAGGATTTGTCTGGTTTGTAACCCTGACCTTGAGCCTTGCCATGGTCGTATCGGTGGGAACACCGGCGATGGCAAAGGAAAAGGTCATAAAGATCGGGAACATTCTTCCCCTGTCAGGACCCTCGGCATCGGTTGGAATCCAGGGCAAGTATGCACGGGAGCTTGCAACGGAGATGATAAACGAAGCCGGCGGGATCAAGTCTCTGGGTGGTCTGAAGCTCGAGAACATCTATGTTGACAGCAAGAGCGACCCCACCGTGGGTGTCACGGCGGCGGAGAGGCTCATCAATACCAATAAGGTAAATATTCTGTCGGGATGCTGGAACTCGGCCGTCACCTATCCCTCAACGCAGGTGGCCGAACGTTACGGAATTCCCTTCATCGTGCCTGTTTCCGTTCGGAACACCATCACGGAGAGAGGGTTCAAATATACCTTCAGGATCGCCGCGAAGGACGCCTGGTGGACCCGTGACCAGTTCGGTTTCCTTGAAGATATGAAGAAAAAGACCGGCGAGCAGCTGACGACCATGGCCTTCGTCTACGAGAACGGCGACTGGGGTGTCGGCATGGCCGAGTCATGGCGCGAACTGGCAAAACAATACGGCTACAAGGTCGTTCTCGACGAACCCTATCCCAGCACGGCCAGCGACCTGACACCGGTCGTCATGAAGATCAAGAAGGCAAACCCCGACGTCCTGCTTCTGACCTCGAACGCATCCGACGCCATTCTGCTGACGAACACCATGGCCGAAATGAAAGTGAAAACGAAAGCCGTTATCGGAACCGGCGGCGGCCACGCGGACCCGATGTTCCGGAAGAACTGCGGCAAGAACGCCGAATACATGTTCGACGTCGTTGAATGGGAAGCCGACCTGAACAAGACCGGCATTCCCGAGTTGAACGCGGAGTTCAAGAAACGTCACGGCTATGACCTTGCCGGTGAGAGCGTCGATGCCTTCGTGTCGGTCTTTGTCATCGCCGACGCCCTGGAGCGCGCCGGTTCGCTGGACCCCAAGAAGATCAGAGAGGCCCTTGCGGCGACAAAACTGTGCTCGGGCCCCGGCATGATCGTTTCCTATGACTGCGTCCAGTTCGATGAGAACGGGCAGAATATTAATGCCGGTATCGTGATGGTCCAGTACCGCATGATCGACGGGAACCTGGAACGGGTTTCCATCTGGCCTGAAAGCGCCGCGAGAGCCGGGTATGAAGCCATATTCCCCATGCCCTGAAATGGGACACGCTGCTGCGTAACATTGAAATGAACGTTGCCGGGTCCGGCCGGACGAGACCCGGACCCGGCAACCGCCATCATGAATCGAAATGAGGAAACTATGGATGCAATTCTTCAAGCAATCGTAAACGGTACGCTTACCGGCTCGATTTACGGTCTTGCTGCGCTGGGTCTGACCCTGATCTTCGGTGTCATCAAGGTCATCAACTTCGCCCACGGGTCCTGTTTGATGGTCGGTATGTACGCCGCCTACTGGGTGGTCCTTCTGACGGGGGTAAATCCTTATGTGGCCTTGATAGTCGTTGTTCCTTTTCTCTTCTTCTTCGGCTATTTCCTGCAGGATATCGTGATCAAGCCCGTCCTTGAAGCTCAGAGCGATGTCAGGGAACCAACGGAGGTCATTATCGTAACGACCGGTGTCTGGTATATTCTGGACAACCTGACCTTGATGCTCTTCGGAGCTGAATACCGGGTCGTTCAAACGTCTATTTCTGGAACATCCTTCGAGCTCGGCGAGCTTATCGTATCAGCGCCGAAACTCTACGGATTCATCGCCACGATCATTGTTTCCGTGGCGGTTGTCTGGTTTCTCAACAGCACGAAAATGGGAAAGTCCATCCGTGCGGCCTCTCTTGACCGCGAGGCGGCGAGCCTCATGGGAATCAACCAGTACCGGGTGTACAACATCGCCTTCGGTATCGGAACAGCGATCATGGGTGTCGTCGGTTGCGTATTGATTCCTTTCTATTATGTCTTTCCGACGGTCGGTGTCATCTTCGACGTCAAATGTTTCATCATCGTCGTTCTGGGAGGTCTGGGCAGCATTCCCGGCGCCCTGGTGGGTGGTGTCATTATCGGTCTGATCGAGTCTATCGGTGCTCAGTTCATGGCATCAACCTGGACCGAGTTGATCGTGTATGTCGTCTTCCTGGCGGTTCTCTTCATCAGACCCGCGGGGCTGTTCGGATCAAAGCTGGACTGGTAGGAAAGGAGACAAACAACCATGAAACGAGAAACACTGGACAAGATACTCAAAATTGTGCTGGTAGCCGGTGTGTTCACCTTGCCGCTCTGGATGAACAGTCCCACCTATCTCCAGATCCTGATCCTGCTTTTCTGGTATGCCTACCTGACCACGTCATGGAACCTGGTCGGCGGCTGGGCCGGTGTGTTGCCGCTGGGTCATTCGGCCTACATCGGGATCGGTGCCTACACGTCAACGGTACTGGCCATGCATTACGGTTTGAGCCCCTGGATCGGCATGTTCGTCGGGGGTATACTCGCCTCGATCGTAGGAATCATTATCGGTGTTCCCACTCTGAAGCTCAGGGGAGCCTACTTCGCGCTTTCGACGATGGCCTTCGGCGAGGGCGTGCGTGTCCTTGTGGAGAATACGAACAAGCTGGGACCCTTTGCGATCAATGGTCCCCGCGGTATCTGTATTCCACTGCAGAACGGATTCTGGAATTTCCAGTTCATCAGCAAGGTTCCCTATTATTATATAATCCTCATCATGCTTTGCGTGGCCCTCTTTGTGACGTGGTACATGTCCCGGGTCAGGATCGGATACTATCTGAACGCGGGCGGTGAAGAGCCCGAAGCGGCGGAAGCGCTTGGTGTGAACGTCGCGAAGTACAAGGTCATCGCCATGGCCATCAGTTGCTTCATGACGGGGCTCGCGGGGACTTTTTACGCGCAGATGGCGCTCTACTTTTACCCGAAGGCGATCCTGGGACTCGATCTGTCCTTTGAGATCGCCTTTATCGCCCTCATCGGAGGCCGCGGTACCCTGGCCGGCCCCGTTCTTGGCGCCCTGGTCCTCAGACCGGTGACCGATTTCTCGCGTATCTACTTCAGTTCCATACTCCCCGGTCTGCACCTGGTCATATACGGACTGGTCCTGATCCTGGTCATGATCTACCAGCCGAGAGGCATCCAGGAGCCGCTGAGTAAGGCCTATGACTGGTTTCTTGACAATATGACGGGTACTGCTCGAGCAAAGGGGGTGAAGTCATAATGGCAACAATGCTTGAAGTTAAGAACGTATCAAAACATTTCGGCGGTTTGAAAGCGGTCGATCAGGTCTCCCTTTCAATAAATGAGGGAGAGATCTTCGGTCTGATAGGGCCGAACGGTGCGGGAAAATCGACGCTTTTTAACTGTGTGGCCGGCTACTATCCTCCCACGTTCGGTGAGATCCTTTTCAGGGGTGAATCCATCACCGGCCTGCGGCCCTGGGACATCTGCAAGAAGAGGATCGCCAGGACCTTTCAACTGGTGAAGCCTTTCAAGATGAAAAGCGTCCTTTACAATACCATGGTGGGGGCCTATGTGCGTTCCACCAATCCCGCCGAGGTCAGGGACATGGCACTGGAGATCCTGGAGGAACTGCAGTTGGCCGATAAGAAGGATGTGCTGGCGAAAAATCTTACCATAGCCGACAGGAAACGTCTTGAACTGGCCCGCGCGATGGCGACGGATCCCGAGATGCTGCTTCTGGATGAATGCATGGCGGGTCTGCGGCCGAACGAGGTGGATGAAACGCTGGATATCATTCGCGGTATTCGGGACCGCGGGGTCACCATATTCGTGATCGAGCATATCATGCGGGCGATCATGTCCCTCTCCGACCGGATCACGGTTATTCAGTTCGGCGCGAAAATAATGGAAGGCACGCCGGCAGAGGTTGCCGCCGACGAGAGAGTCATTAAAGCATATCTGGGGGAAAGCTATGTCGCTGCTGGAAATAAATAAAATCACATGCTTTTACGGGGACGTCCAGGTCATCTACGATGTATCGATGCATGTCGATGAAGGTGAGATCATCAGCATGATCGGCGCGAACGGTGCCGGGAAGTCCACCATTCTGAAATGTATCTCGGGCCTGATGAAGGCAAAAACGGGAACGATCACCTTTGATGGTCAGCAGGTTCAGAATCTTCGCCCGGAAAAGATCGTCGACAGAGGCGTGATACATGTTCCCGAGGGAAGACGGCTGTTCCCCCTGATGACGGTGAAGGAGAATCTTGAGGTTGGGGCCCACAATCCACGGGCCTATCCGCACAGGGAAGAGACCATCAAGGATGTTTACAAGTTATTGCCGCGCCTGCAGGAGCGCGAAAAACAGCTCGCCATCACTCTGAGCGGCGGTGAACAGCAGATGGTCGCCATCGGCAGGGGCATGATGGCGATGCCGAAGATCCTGATGCTTGATGAACCCTCCCTGGGGCTTGCCCCGGTCTTGATCCAGGAAATATTCCAGACGATCAGGAAGATCGCAGAACAGGGTACGACGGTATTGCTTGTCGAACAGGACGTGCAGCATTCTCTCAGCCTGAGCGATCGGGGGTATGTCCTCGAACACGGGCGGGTCGTGCAGGAAGGTCTTGGTTCCGAGTTGCTGAACAATCCGAACATACGGGAAGCGTATCTCGGTATATAGCTCACAAACGATCTCTTCGATCCCGGCTAACGGGAAGTGCCGGGATCGAAGGGAAAACCGCTTCCCGTGGTCCTGGGGGAATAAGTCCTTTCAGATGGATAGGTGAATTATCGGTGATCGTGATCGCTGTTCGCCGGTTTTTACGAAGAAATGCATCTGAAAAATGTATTATCGGTGTTTTTGCTTGCCAACGCTTCAAGGGGTTGGTAAAAACGCCCCTTGTTCGGCTTCCCACATGAAAAAAAAGAGGGAATGGATCAATATTGAGTACATGTTTCTAAAAGGAGAACAGCTATGAAAGAATTTATCAAGATGTGTGAGGAGTGTAATCCGGGTGAGGTTGAGTTTTTGCAGGCCGTGGCGGAGGTGGCTGAGTCGCTGAAGCCGGTCATCGATCGTCATCCTGAGTATCGGAAGGCGAAGGTCCTGGAGCGGATGGTGGAACCGGAACGGACCATCATATTCCGGGTGCCTTGGGTCGATGACAGGGGTGAGGTCCAGGTGAACCGAGGGTACCGTATCGAGATGAATAGCGCGATCGGTCCTTACAAGGGCGGGTTCCGGTTTCATCCGTCGGTGAATCTGAGCATTTTGAAGTTTCTGGGGTTTGAACAGGTGTACAAGAACGCCTTGACCACGCTTCCCATGGGTGGCGGAAAGGGCGGGTCGAACTTTGACCCCAAGGGAAAATCGGACCTTGAGGTGATGCGGTTCTGCCAGAGCTTCATGACCGAGATCTTCCGGCACCTGGGTCCGAACACAGACGTTCCGGCCGGTGACATCGGCGTGGGCAAACGGGAGATCGGCTACCTGTTCGGGATGTACAAGAAATTGCGGAACGAGTTTACGGGAGTCCTGACGGGCAAGGGCCTTGAGTGGGGCGGCAGTTTGATCCGCCCCGAAGCGACGGGGTACGGCTCCGTGTACTTCGCGGCGGAGATGCTCGCCACGCGGAACGAGACACTGGCAGGGAAGACCTGTCTGGTGTCTGGTTCGGGAAACGTTGCGCAGTACACGGTTGAGAAGCTGCTCGAGCTGGGGGCGAAGGTGGTGACCCTGTCGGATTCGGCGGGCTATATTTACGATGAGAGCGGCATAACGCGCGAGAAGCTTGACTACGTGATGTATCTGAAGAACGTGGAGCGCGGCCGGATGAAGGAATACGCCGCGAAGTATCCTGAGGCTGTGTATACGCCGGTGGACCCCGATCTTGATTATAATCCGCTGTGGGATCACAAGGCGGACTGCGCCTTTCCGTCGGCGACGCAGAACGAGATCAGCGGCAAGGATGCCCAGCACCTGATCGACAACGGGGTATACGTGGTAAGTGAAGGCGCGAACATGCCGACGGCTCCCGCCGGTGTCGATCTTTTTGTGGAGCACAAGCTGCTCTATGGTCCGGGCAAGGCGGCGAACGCCGGTGGTGTTTCCGTGTCCGGTCTTGAGATGACGCAGAACAGCCTGCGATTGAACTGGTCCCGCGAGGAGGTTGACTCCTATCTGCTGAGGATCATGAAGAGCATTCACAGGGCCTGTATGGATGCGTCCGAAGAGTACGGGACGCCGGGCAATTACGTGAACGGGGCGAACATTGCCGGGTTTGTGAAGGTCGCCGAGGCAATGATGGCCCAGGGGATCGTGTAACACCGCAATCCATCGGCGGCGGTCCAACCCTGATCTCATGACCGCCGCCGATCTTTGACTGTGTCGGTTGTGTTCCAGGAAAGGCTCCGGGGCGTTTGATAGGCCGCGGAGCCGTCATGTTTTTCACTATGGCGGAACCTCCAGTCGATGACCCCTTCGTGTTCTTCGTGTGCCTGCGTTGAGAATTCGGAATCGACGTTGTTGACTGATGTGAATCCGGGATGTTTGGAGGTTGATCATGAAAGATGTTTCTGCGGCGGTTCCTGCAATTGACGGGAGTCCCCGGGAGGACTCCGCCACACTGATCGTCGACGGGAAAATGCACCATATCCCCATTATAGCGGGGACCACGGGGGAACGGGCGCTCGATATCAGCAATCTCAGGCGGGATACGGGCCTGATCACGCTGGACACGGGCTTTGTAAATACGGGAAGCTGCGAAAGCGCCATCACTTATGTCGACGGCGAACGGGGGATTCTGCGATACCGGGGGATCGATATCGAGCAGCTCGCCGAACGATCCAGTTTTGTCGAAACGGCATATCTCCTCATCAACAATACGCTTCCCACGGCCGATGAGCTTCATGCCTTTTCGGAACTGCTTACCCAGCACTCGCTCATTCACGAGGATATGCTCGATTTCTTCCGGCATTATCCGCCGCGGGCCCATCCCATGGGGATCCTTTCCTCCATGGTGACCGCCCTTGCCGCCTTTTACCCGGACCTGCAGGCCGAAACGGCCGTCGAGGGGATCAATATCACCGTGGCGCGGCTCCTTTCGAAGATGAGGACCCTCGCCGCTGTGTCATATAATATTTCCATCGGACACAAGGTGATCTATCCCCGGTATGACCTGAGCTACTGTGCCAACTTCCTCTACATGATGTTCGACACGCCCGTGAAGAACTATGTCATCGATGCGGACATCGTTCGAGCCCTTAACGTCTTCTGGATACTTCATGCCGATCATGAGCAGAATTGCTCGACCACGGCGGTGCGCCTCGTGGGCAGCGCCCGGGTGAATCTCTACGCGGCGGTGGCAGCGGGCATCTCTGCCCTGTGGGGACCGCTTCACGGAGGAGCCAACCAGGCGGTCATGGAAATGCTCCAGGATATTGAACGGTCCGGTGGTGATATACGGCCCTTCATTGCCCGGGCAAAGGATCGGAAGGACCCCTTCAGGCTTATGGGATTCGGCCATCGCGTCTATAAAACCTTCGATCCGCGGGCGCAGATAATGGAAAGCATCTGTGAGGCGGTTCTCAGTAAGCTGAACATCGAGGACCCGCTGCTCGATATCGCGCGGAGGCTCCGCGACGCTGTTGCCGGCGATCCCTATTTTATCGATCACCATCTCTATCCGAACGTTGATTTCTACAGCGGCATTTTCCTGCGGGCGATACGGATCCCTCTCAACATGTACACCGTCATGTTCGCCATCGGACGGCTGCCCGGATGGATCGCACAATGGAAGGAGAGCCTCGACGATCCCAAGCGGAAGCTGGACCGGCCGCGGCAGGTATATACGGGTCCTGAGAAACGGGATTATATCCCTCTGGACCGCCGGGACCCGGAACGGATGTAAGCGATCGGCTACCGGCACCGGACATGATAAGAAAATGTGTCTTCCACAGGGGATGTGACGGATGAAAAGAAGAGCGGCCGCAGGTGCACTGATGGTCCTTGTTCTTCTGTTCTTCATGGCGACGGTGACGGCGGCCGCCGTTGATTCCCCGGACATGGCCGGCGGTTCCGGAAATGCCGTTGAAGGGGAGCGGGTCCATGACCCCGTGACACCGCTTCGCGTCATCTCCGTGATCGTCATGGCCCTTTTCCTCGCGTGGTATATCCGGCGAAAAATGAAGCTCTGAGGTACGGTGTATGAGAAGAAAGGACAAGGAGATCACGGAACGAAACGTCATTGATTCGATCATTGCCCGTGCCGATGTCTGCCGTCTGGCGCTCTCCGGTGACAACAACCCCTACCTGGTGCCGCTCTGCTTCGGCTATGACGGGACCTGCCTGTACTTTCACAGTGCCGGGGAGGGAAGGAAGATCGACATGCTCCGCAGGAACCCGGCGGTCTGCTTCGAGATGACCGTTGACTGCAAACCCGTGGAGGGCGCCAGGTCATGCAACTGGACGATGCGCTTCATGAGCGTCATCGGGTTCGGCAGGGTGTCGTTCATCGAGGATGCCGACGAGAAGCGAAGGGCACTGGGCATCATATTCTCGCGCTATTCAGACGCTCCCTTTGCCGCCGATGAGCCGATCATTGAAAAAACCCTTGTATTCAAGGTGGACATTACGGATATATCTGGTAAAAAATCGGGATATTGAGTTTTGTCGCCTGAATGTTCTCCATCGGCCGCTTCGCGGGGAGTTCACCTTTGAACGGCCCGTCGTCCCGACCGGGGGTCGCTCACGGATCGGCGGGGAACCACCGAAACGTGCCACGCCGGGCATCCGGAGGAGTTCAGGGCGGGGAAGGGGGTCTTGATGAAAAATCCTGTTCAGCGGGTCGCCGCGATCCATGACCTGTCCGGCTTCGGGCGCGCGTCGCTCACCGTGGTGATACCGATCCTTTCGACCATGGGCATCCAGGTCTGTCCCCTGCCGACAGCGGTGCTTTCAACGCACAGCAAGTTTTCAAATTTCTATTTTGTCGACCTGACCGAACATATCGAGCGGTTCATCAGCCACTGGAAGGAACTGGAACTGTCCTTCGACGCCGTATACAGCGGGTTTCTCGGGTCGCACCGCCAGATCGGTATCGTTATCGATTTCATCGATTATTTTCACCGGGAGGATCAACTCGTTGTCGTCGATCCCGTCCTGGGAGATGACGGTGCCCTGTACGGTCCTCTGGGGATCGACATGGTCGCGGAGATGCGGAAGCTGATCGGAAAGGCCCACGTCATCACGCCGAACCTGACGGAAGCGTGCCTGCTCCTGGATGAACCGTACCGGCGTTCATTTCCGATCGAGGCGGCGAAGGACATGATCGTTCGGCTGTCGGAAAAGGGCCCCCGCATCGTCATCATTACCGGTATCCCGGAAGAGGAAGGAAGCCGCATGACGTCGGTGATTGCCTACGACCGGAACAGTCGGCGGTTCTGGAAGGTCGTCTGCGAGTACCTGCCGGCCACCTATCCCGGTACCGGCGATGCCTTCACCAGCGTCATCGTGGGCAGTCTCCTGCAGGGTGACAGTTTGCCGATCGCGCTGGACCGGGCCGTCCAGTTCATTTCCCTCGGTGTGCGTGCAACCTTCGGATATCTGTACAATACCAAAGAGGGCATTCTGCTTGAACGGATACTGAGTAATCTTCGCTCAAGCGTGCAGATCAGCAGTTACGAAATACTTGATTGAGTGACCCGGCAGGTCCATGACCGGGTGTGAGAGAAGGCGGGAGGGGACCCCGTGAAAAAGTATTATCTTTTCATCTTTGTCGTTCTGGGCGCCGCCGACCTGATATACGGTCTTGTCAAGCCCGACCGCCTCAGCGTGCTTATCGGTGCCGTCATGGTGTTCATCGCCCTGTCGGTTTTCTACAAACAGGTAAAACAGGAAAAGCGGGAAAAGAAAGAGGGTTGAATGGCGAGGAGAAGGCAGAGCTCAGCGACAGAGAACAGGGCTCCCGGCCCCGGGACGACGTCCGTCTGGGCAGGTGAGGAAGGACCCTTCTGGAAAGGTTCGACGCAGGTCCCCATCGTACCGAGCGTTTCATTCGGCTATGATGATCTCGACCGGTGGATGGAGGTCGGTGCCGGAAGAAGGGGAGGACACATCTACAGCAGGAACACGAACCCCACGGTCCGGGTATTTGAAGAGAAGATCCGTCTTCTTGAGGGAGCTGAAGCGGCAACGGCCTTTGCGACGGGAATGGCGGCCGTCAGCAATACCCTCTTTGCCCTGCTGTCACCGGGGGACCGTGTTGTCTCCATCAAGGACAGTTACGGCGGTACCAACAAGCTTTTCATCGAGTTCCTGCCCCGCTTCGGCATAGAGGTAACCCTCTGTGAAACCACCGATCATGATGAGATCGAGCGGGAGATCGCCGCCGGATGCCGCCTGCTCTACCTGGAAAGCCCCACCAACCCGACCCTGAAGATGGTCGACATCGCCCAGCTTGCCGACGCGGCGAAGCGGCGCGGCGTGCTGGTCGTCGTCGATAACACCTTCGCCACGCCCATCAACCAGAAGCCATTGAAACTCGGCGCCGACCTGGTGGTCCACAGCGCTACCAAGTTCCTCGGCGGTCACGCCGACGCCCTGGGCGGCGCCCTCTGCGGTCCCGCTGATCTGGTCGAATCGGTCTTCCATTTTCGTGAGATCAACGGGGCGATGCTGGACCCGCAGTCCGCCTATCTTCTCCTGCGCGGCATGAAAACCCTTCATCTTCGCGTCGCCAGGCAGTGTGAAAGCGCCATGAAGATCGCCCGCTTTCTTGAATCCCATGATCTGGTGGAACGGGTCTTTTATCCGGGCCTTGAAAGTCACCCACAGCATGAACTGGCACGGCGGCAGATGAACGGCTTCGGCGGCATTCTCAGTTTCATGCTGAAAGGTGATTTTGACGAGGTGCGAAAATTCCTGCCGCGCCTGCGGTATGCCCATCGGGCGGCCAACCTCGGTGCCGTCGAGACGATCGCGGGACCGCCGGCGGTCACGAGTCACGTGGAGTGCACCCCGGCTGAGCGGGCGGCTATGGGTATCCCCGAAAGCCTTATTCGCTACTCCGTGGGCATCGAAGACGCTGAAGACCTCATGGACGATCTTGCCGCGGCCCTCTCCGGGAGGTGAGGGACATCACGGCTCATCACCGGCATGAGGGAATTTCCGAAGGGGATGAAGAAGAGACCATGGATGTCGTTTTTCGTCACGCGGGATCCGATGATATCCCCGGCGTGGCCCGCGTATACCGTGAGGCCGTGTCGGAACTCAACCGGACCAGGGGGTTTGAATATCGTTCGCTTCGAGATCTGCCGGTAAACCCTTTTTACGCCTATTCGTTGAAGTATGAACCCCGGGGGTTCCGGGTGGCTGAGCACCGCGGTGAGATCGTCGGTTCCGCCATCAGCTGGACCCGCGGCACCTTCTGGTTCCTTTCCCATCTCTTCGTAAAACCTTCCTGGCAGAATCACGGCATCGGCAGGACCCTCCTGGAGGAGGTCCTTTCCGCCGGAACGGGTTCGGAGGGAATGGAACGGGGGGTTGTCACCTATGCCTATAATCCCGTTTCCCAGAGGCTTTATGACTCATTCGGCATGGGCCGGCGGGAGATCATATACCGCTTGACCGGCACGGCCGGACGGCTTCCCGCGTTCCTGAAAGCGGAGCACCCCCCGAAGGGATATGAGGTAAAAAAAGTGTCTGCCCGGGGCTCACGGGAACTGTCGCCAGTGGACGAACAGGTGCTGGGAATGGTCCGGCAGCGCCATCACCGGTTTTTCCTGTCCGGACCGGGCGTGAGTTGTTATGCCTTTCTGCGGGGAGGGGCGATACGAGGCTATGTCTATATCTGGCCGGACGGCCATGTGGGTCCCCTCGCGGTCCTGAAACCGTCCCTCCTCATGAAGGTGCTGCGTTTTTCACTTGCCCGCGCCGGGGGTGCCGGCGGCCGCCTGTCAATGCTCGTGCCGGCGTCCAACAGAGAAGCACTGAACCTTCTCCTCACAGGTGGTTTCAAGGTACAGTATCCTCTCTGTTTCATGTCTTCCCGGCGCCGGTGGAAATGGGACCGCTATTTCTTTCATTCCCCCGGTATGATGTGAGCCGGCGCCGCCCGAGGGCTACGCCGCAAGAAGCGCTTCGATCCGCCTGATGGACTCATCCCTGCCCAGGGCGTCCACCAACGTGGGTATGTCCGGGCCGTGACAGCTTCCGAAGAGGGCCAGCCGGAGCGGGAAGTAGAAATCCTTTCCCTTGATGCCCAGTTCTTTCATCGACTGTTTTACCAGGAGGGAAAGCTCCTCAAGGGTCCAGGCGCGCTGTTTTTTCAACGCCGCCGCCCAGAACGCGTATATCGCCTGAGATGGATCGCCGGTGATAAATTCCAGGTCCTCTTCGGATAAGGTCGGGTCCTCGTAGAACATGCGGGCGTGGTTCACAATATCCGACAGTCGTGAAATATAATCACGGGCAATGGTGATGACCTTGAGATATTTTGCGTCCTCACCGATGTCGATCCCCGCATTCTCGAAGTAAGGCTTTGCCTGCTCGGCCACGTATTCCAGCGGAAGGCGGCGAATATACTGGCCGCCCATCCAGTTGAGCTTCTCTATATCAAAGATCGCCCCCGCTTTGTTGATGCGGTCAAGGGTGAAAACCTCCTCCAGTTCCTTCAATGTGTACAGTTCCCGGTCGTCGGGACCATGCCAGCCCAGGAGGGCGATAAAGTTCAGCAGCGCCTCGGGCAGGTATCCCGATGCGAGATAACTTTCAACGGCCACGTCACCCTGCCTTTTGCTCAGCTTGCTCCGGTCCGAGTTGAGCAGCAGGGGCAGATGGGCGAACTCCGGTGGCTGCCACCCGAAGGATTCGTAAAGATACAGATGTTTCGGGACGCTTGAAAGCCATTCTTCACCGCGGATGACATGGCTGATACTCATCAGGTGATCGTCGACGACGCTGGCGAGGTGGTAGGTGGGGAAACCGTCGGATTTGAGCAGCACCTGGTCGTCCATCTGTGAATTGTCCATGGCCACCTTGCCGCGGATGATGTCGTCAAAAACGACCCGTCCTTCCCGGGGATATTTGAGCCTGACGACCCGGGGAACATCCTTTTCCAGGTTTTCATCAACCACGCGTCGCGGTAGGTCGCGGCATTTTCCGTCGTACATGGTGGGCCGCTTTGTTTTCCGCTGCATCTCCCGGAGTTCGTCGAGGCGCTCTTCCGTGCAGAAACAATAGTAGGCATGCCCGCTTTCAATAAGTCTGTCCGTATATTCCCGATAGAGTTCAAGCCGTTCCGACTGGATATAGGGACCCGCATCTCCACCGGCATCGGGGCCTTCGTCATAATCGAGACCAACCGCTCTGAGCGTGCCGATCAGATTTTCCAGCGCTCCCGGGATCGAGCGTTTCTGATCCGTATCCTCGATCCGAAGGATGAATTTTCCCTCTCTGCTTCTGGCGAAGAGATAATTAAAGAGGGCCGTCCGCAGGCCGCCCACGTGCAGATACCCCGTCGGGCTTGGCGCGAATCGCACCCTGACTTCTTTTCCGTTGTCTGTTTTCATCACAGAGAAATTCCTTTGCTGTTACCGAGATGGCCGCCATTATAACCCGGCCGGCCGAGAACCGCAATCATCATGAACAGTGCCACCCCTGTGTTTTGCATACCCTGTGCCCGGGATGGAGGCTTCACAGGAGGGCCTCATAGTCCATCGGCCGTGATCTTGTCAAGGAAAACAACGAACACCGGGACGGTCCCGCGCCTCGGTGGTGGACACACACCCCGGCACCGCATCAATTTGACATGGTTTACGCCAATCTGGCGTATGTGTCGAAAGGAGTGGTGCGACCATGCATCATCTCTCAAGAGAGGAAAATGCGTCATTTGTCACTGTATATTCGATAATTACAGGCTTTGTGCAATGATCGGGAAAAGATGATGCAAAAACGCAATGACCGGTCATGAAAACAAAATATAATCGTGATAACAATATGTTACTGACCATCTCGCCAGCAGGTGATGCAGCGAAGCATCACTGGTTCGGGGACATGGGAAACGGTCCCTTGTGAATGAGCCCGTGTGGTTTTTGTAACAGCATAAAATCACTGGATTTGTTGATTTTTTATGACAGTGCCCCGGATGGCATGAATATTGATATATACCCGGCAAGGTGTTGGATCTTCCCGACACCGCCAAGGCCTGAGTTGATTCGATTATTGTGATGGTGACCAAAGGGCTTTCTAACATGTAATTTTCAGGATCGGGAATTGAATTCCCGCATGGAGGAGGAAAGAAATGAGAAAAGAGAGAGAGTATGGAGGGATTCAACCGGGAATCCACATTGCCGGACCCCTGACACTCAGAATCCCGTTTGTTCACTACCGCTTTGAGTGGGCCGACTACATCCAGGGTCTCCTGATGTGTACGGTCTGCCTTTCAATAATTCCCGTGCTGACCGGCAAACTGGGTATGTCCTTCGAGGTGGCGCTCGCCATCGTTATTTTGAACGGGACCCTCTATCTGGCACACGTAACCTTTGGTGATCCCGTTGTACCGGGATGGGTCACACCGGCGATCCCGCTCTTGATCGCATACTGCGAAACCTTTGCCCCCGGTGTTGAGCGGATGCAGGCCCTGATCGCCTTTGAGATGACCTTCGGTCTTTTCTGCGTCCTGCTGGGTGTTACGGGGCTGGCGAAAAAGTTCATTTCGCTTATTCCCAACGCCGTGCAGGCCGCGATCCTCCTGGGTGCCGGTTTCGCCGCGATCATGCTGGTGTTCAAGCCCGGTGAAGGTCTGAAGAGCTTCGATTCCTATCCCTGGACGATCATCATCTGTATCGGTCTTGCCTACTACCTGCTGTTCTCGGGTCATTTCAAGAAGATCAGAAACAAGAACAAGGTTCTCTACTATCTGTCCAACCTGGGCATGATGCCCGCCCTGGCCCTTGCGGTCATCGTCGGTCCCCTGGTCGGCGAAATTCCCTGGCCCACCTATGAAGCGAAGATATTCACCAATCCGGATTTCGGTTCACTGCTCAGAGACTGGACCATGTTGGGGGCCATTCCGGTACCGCCTTTCAAGATGTTCATCACGGGCCTTCCCATGGTTATCAGCGCTTACATCGTCGTGTTCGGCGACGTTATTCAGAGCCAGGCCCTTCTGGAAGACGCCCAGCGGTATCGCCCCGATGAGGACGTAGACTACAACCCGAACCGGTCGCACATCATTTTCGGCGCCCGTAACCTGATCATGAGCGTCTTCGGCCCCGATATCTCCATGTGCGGGCCCCTGTGGGCGGCCATGCAGGTCGTCGTCTGCGAGCGTTACAAACACGGCCCGGTGGCAATGGAATCCGTCAACGGCGGCGCCGGCTCGTTCCGGTGGGGTACCTGGACGGGGTACTTCCTGGCCCCCATTCTTGCGACGGTGAAACCGATACTTGGCGTGGGACTGGCCTCGACAATGCTCATCCAGGGGTACGTCAGTGTCAGGATCGGTGTTCTGAAAGCGCGCTCCTTCAACGACCTTGGTATCGCCGGTGTGGCCGGCGCCATTCTGGCGACCCGCGGCGCCGCCTGGGGTCTTGGTTCCGCCATTCTCCTCTGCCTGCTCATTTACCTGGGAACGACCCTGGATCACGCCTACATGAAGGATGAGCCGATATTCCCCTTCGACAGCCCCGAGAAGATCAAGGCTGAAGTGGCGAAGCATATTGAAGAAAAGAAACTGCATGACGCAGGGAAAATGTAACAAGTAGTACCGAAACAGAGTGTTTACACTGCAACATCGTCTGCCCGCCCATAACCCTCCGCCTCCCCCGCAGAAGGGGGAGGCAGGGCGGGTAACGCCCTCCGGATACGGCCAGGAAATAACGACTGGCATTAATTACCGTAACAGTATATATATTCTGCATAAATCGGACACGGAATGGGTGCTTTCAAGCTGCTGATCATAAGGTACGCGGAAGGGAGCGGTAACCATGGCCTACATCGAGGGATATCCCGGAGAAAAGATCGAAACCACTACGGGAAAGCACCTCGGATTCATCGTCATCGTGGTGGTCCTGCTGGTGGGGTTCCTGGCGTACAGTGCCGATGACTGGCGGGAGGAGATACCCTCGATCATTTTAACCGTCTCCATTGTCGTCGCCGTTATCCTCTTTGTTTCCTATAAAATAAATCCCCTGGGATGGCGCAGGATCTTCAGAAAAGAACGGGTGGAGGAATCTCTGAGGATGGACCGCCTGATCGCCGACCGTCTTGCGGAACTGGACGACTCCCATTTCATCTTTCATGACATCACCTTTGAGCTCTTTCACGTGGAGAACCTGGTCATCTGTCCCGGCGGCATTTTTGTGATAGAGAAGCTGGAGTCGCCCGATGCGCTTGCCGTGCGGGGGAAAATACTCTTCGCCGGTGATGAGCCTCTTGATACGGTGACGGGAAACCTGTGGCGGGTTTGCCACCTGATCAACATCGTCATGGAAAAGGGGTTCAAGGAAGATATCATGCCGCAGCCCCTGCTGGTGAGGCCCGGCGAAGCCTCGGTCAACATCGGTGATTTCGACGGCATCATCATAACGACCCTTGATGGAATGATTAAGGCCGTCGAGGGCCGGCACAAGAAAGCGATCGAGCAGGAACTCGTCGAGAGATTCGCGTTCTACATGAAAAAGCGTTACACCTGAGCGCGCCCGCCGCGGTCATGCCTGAAACGGAAAGGATGAGATCGTGCAGAAAATACCCTTTAAGCAGTTTCCACCGTCGGTGAAGAGGGGGATCATTTTTCTCTTCACCGCCTGGGGAGGCTTCATTCTCGTCCAGTTCGTTATGCTGGGCCAGCTTCTGTTCATTCATGACACGGTGGGGCTCTTCTGCTGTTTCATGGTTTACGCGCTCAGGGACATGGGGCGTTATTTCTGCGTCGTGGTCAATATTCTCATGATCGCCTTTCTTGTGTATCTCCTGACGGCCATGGAGCAGCCCCACCTTCTTTTCCTGCTGCTCGCGGGGTGCAACATCGTCCTCTTCGCCCTTGCCACTTTTTTCATCATGACCAGGGAAACGGCGGCATTCTTCAAAGATAGGAGCGGTGCGAGTGGGGGGTAGGGGTACGGATTATGGATTATGGGGATTACGGATTACGGGGTACGGATTGGGGATGGTGATAAAATTACGCTTGACGGGCCGGGTTTCCTGTGATATCGGTTTTCGAAATTTCCGGTTTGAAAGGTTTTGAACGGATCATGAAGAGGGCGTTGATCCATAGACTGTACTGGTGGTGGCAGGTGATATAGGCCTGCTCCCATACGCTCTCCCTTGACAACATGATGAGAAAAGAGCCGTGGGTGTGGATACGGTGACCCCCACGGCGTTTTTGTATATGCGAGCCACGGGGCGTCCCGTGGCTTTTTTTATGTGTAAGAGATGAAGAGGAACTATCAGTGAGAGCATGAAAGGAGGAAAAGGAATGAAAGAGGTAAAAGTATTTCTCAATGAAAGCGAGATGCCCCGGCAGTGGTACAACATCCTGTCCGATATGCCCGTACCCCTGAGGCCGCCGCTCCATCCGGGAACGGGGCAGCCGATCAGTCCCGATGACATGGCGGCGATCTTTCCGATGAATCTCATCGAGCAGGAGATGAGCCCGCAGCAGTGGATCGATATCCCGGAAGAGGTTCTTGAAAAATACCTCATCTGGCGGCCCACGCCGCTGTGCCGGGCGTATAATCTCGAAAAACTGCTCGGCGCGCCGGTGCGGATCTATTACAAGAACGAGGGGACGAGCCCCGCGGGTTCCCACAAGCCGAACACCGCGATCGCCCAGGCCTATTACAACAAGGCTTTCGGCATCAAGCGGCTTTCCACGGAAACGGGTGCTGGCCAGTGGGGGAGCGCTCTCAGCATGGCCTGCTGCATGTTCGGTTTGGAATGCCGCGTCTTCATGGTCCGTGTCAGTTATGACCAGAAGCCGTACCGGCGGATAATGATGGAGACCTGGGGTGCCCAGTGCTTTCCGAGTCCCAGCGATATCACCGAAACGGGGAAAAAGGTCCTTGCGGAACATCCCGATTCGCCGGGGAGCCTTGGTATCGCCATCAGCGAGGCGATCGAGGATGCCGTCGGAAACGGTGATTCACGGTATTCTCTGGGAAGCGTGCTGAACCAT
The DNA here is from genome assembly GCA_016933965.1 of Deltaproteobacteria bacterium. NCBI lineage: Bacteria > Pseudomonadati > Myxococcota > Myxococcia > Deltaproteobacteria bacterium. Next base: position 55,000 of record JAFGTS010000043.1, read on the forward strand.
GTCCTGCTCCATCAGACCATCATCGGCCTGGAGGCGCAGCGGCAGCTCGAGAAGATTGGTGAGTATCCCGACGTGGTCATCGGCTGCGCCGGCGGCGGCAGCAATTTCGCCGGTATCGCGCTTCCCTTCTGCCGGGACAAGATCAACGGAAAGGACATCTCCATCATCGCTGCGGAACCGTCCTCCTGTCCGACCATCACCCGCGGTCCCTACGCCTATGACTTCGGTGACCTGGCGATGACGACCCCGCTGCTCCCCATGCATTCCCTGGGTCATGATTTCGTGCCCGCTCCGATACATGCCGGAGGTCTCCGGTATCACGGCATGGCGCCCATTATCAGCCATCTCGTGAAGGAAGGTGTCATCGAAGGCAGGGCGTACCATCAGCTTGAGACCTTTGACGCCGGCATCAAGTTCGCACGGACCGAAGGGTTCATTCCGGCGCCCGAAACGGACCACGCCATCGCGGCGGTCATTGAAGAGGCATTGCGGGCGAAGGAGGAGGGGAAGGAAAAGGTCATTCTCTTCAACTGGAGCGGACACGGGCTGGTCGATCTCGCGTCATACGACGCCTATCTGGCGGGGAAACTGTTCAATTATGAACTTCCCGACGAGGAGATCGAGCGGGCCCGTAAGGTGGTCGGCCAGTATCCGAGACCCTGACGAGGATGGATGACATGTCAGATTATGATTCAAGGATGATCCGGTGTCTTAAACTCGGGGGCGAGGTTACCTTCGCTTACTGCCGGCGCGAGCAGGGCGGCCTTCCCTGCTCGCGTATCATCGGCTGCTGGCGCGGTATGCTCCCCGTCGAGGACTATCTGAAAAGCGCCCTGTCGCCGGAGGAAATGGCCCGATGCTTCGGGCAACTGCCGAAGGATCGCATCACCACGATGTTTGAGATCGTCGATGCGGTGAAGAAACAGGGGAAATAGGCGGCCTGTCGCGTGGAGTCGGGTCCTTTTGGTGTGTCCATTGAAACGGGGCGTTACAGGGATCGCACCATGATGAACCCGTTGCGATTCGCGTTGTAATTCATTGCCCTTCGAATCGAGTTTCTATATGATGATTCGGTATTGCACGGGTGTCCCGCACCATCTGGAAACCGACGGGTACTCTGTGCAGGGTTTATGAACGGGGTGTGCCATGGATTTGAACCGTCCGCTGGCAGACAGGATGCGTCCCCGCGTCCTCGATGAATTTGTCGGACAGCAGCACCTGCTTGGGAAGGACAGCCTCCTTCGAAGGGCAGTCGAGGAGGACCGCCTTTTCTCCATCATTTTCTGGGGGCCGCCGGGTTCCGGAAAAACGACGCTTGCCCGGCTCGTGTCGGCGGAGACGGAGTCGCACTTCGTCACGTTTTCGGCGGTCCTCTCGGGAGTGAAGGAGATCCGGGGCGTCATCGCCGAGGCGCGGTCACAGCTTGAGGAACAGGGCAGGAAGACGATCCTCTTCGTCGATGAGATCCACCGGTTCAACAAAGCCCAGCAGGACGCCTTTCTCCCCCACGTTGAGAGCGGCCTGATCACGCTCATCGGTGCCACCACGGAGAATCCCTCTTTCGAGGTCATTGCGCCGCTGCTTTCCCGTACCCGGGTCATGGTGCTGGATCCCTATTCTGAAGAGGAACTGACCCTTATCCTGGAGCGGGCCCTCCATGACCGTGAACGGGGACTGGGGTCGCTGGGGTTGTCCATCGACGATGACGCCCGGGAACATATCGTCGCCACGGCCGACGGTGACGCCCGGGCGGCGCTGAACACTCTTGAGGCGGCGGTCCCCCTCGTTGGGGAAAGCGGAACGGCTCCGGGAAGGATCACCCTGAAGATTGCCGAAGAGGCGCTTCAGCGGAAGGCCCTCCGGTATGATAAGGGGGGCGAGGAACACTATAACCTGATATCGGCCTTTCACAAGAGCCTCAGAGGAAGCGACCCCGATGCGGCGCTTTACTGGCTGGGACGCATGCTCGAGGCCGGTGAAGATCCCCTGTACATCGCACGGCGCATGGTCCGCTTCGCCTCGGAGGATGTGGGGAACGCGGACCCCCAGGCCCTGGGCATAGCCATGGCGGCCATGGAGGCCTTTCATTTTATCGGGCTTCCCGAGGGAGACCTGGCACTCGCCCAGGCGGCCGTGTATCTTGCCACGGCACCGAAGAGCAACTCGCTTTACGCGGGGTTCGGCAGGGTCAGGGAGGCCATCAGAACGACGGGGGCGCTCCCCGTTCCGCTCCATATCAGGAATGCCCCGACCCGGCTCATGAAAGGCCTGGGTTACGGGAAAGGTTACCGGTACGCCCATGATTACCCCGAGGCATATACGCCTCAGGAATACCTTCCGGAAAAACTTCGCGGCCAGCGATACTACACACCCACCGAACGGGGATATGAGAAGATCATCAGGGAACGGCTCGAAAAGTGGTACCGGCTGCGTGACAGGACCCGCGGCACACGTGAAAAGGACGACACAAAGTAACTCCCGTGGGTCATGGCTCTTCGATGATCGCCACCGGCCGCACCCAACCGGCGCTGGCGGCCCTGATATTCACCGGGAAGCAGCAAACCCTGAATCCTGAGGATCTTCCGATCGCCGAAAGGTTCGCCATCTTTTCCATGTGACAGTACCCGATCTCGATCCCCGCGAAGTGCGCTTCCCAGATGACCCGGGGGTCACCGGTCCTTTTGAATTCCTCCGCTAGATAGGGCAGGGGACGGTCCCAGCTCCAGGCGTCGATACCCACCACCCGCACGCCCCGCTTCGTCAGGTACAGGGTGCTCTCCCGGTCCATGCCGGCCCCCTTGACCAGGTACTCGGCGGTCCCCCAGTACCGGTCGGCCCCGGTCTGGACGAGCACGATATCAAGAGGCCTGATCACATGGCCGATCCGTTCGAGCTCTTCTTCGACATCCCGCGCGGTGATCCGCTCCCCGTCCCCCTTGTGGCGGAAATCAAGAAGCACTCCGTCGCCGAAGCACCACTCCAGCGGTATTTCGTCGATGGTGAGAGACGGTTTTCCTCCATCCATGGTGGGGTGATAATGATAGGGGGCGTCGAGATGTGTCCCGCTGTGGGTCGTCAGGCTGATGAACTCGAGGGCCCACCCCAGTCCTTCCGGCAACTGCTCGCGTCTGACACCGGGAAAGAACTCCTGCATCGATGGGGCGCCCATTTCGTGATCGATGTAATCAATCTTCGGGATCATCATCGCCGGGTCGCTGGGGAGCCCGGACTCTATGGCGATGCTGAGGTCGACGAAACGATATGCGGCCATACCGCCTCCTTTCATGTGAAGCGCTTTTCGAAATGCCTGTTTTTCCCCTTTCCTGGAAATCGTCGTTACTAAACCATGTTGGACGGTTCCTGTCAATATTCCACGACCCTGCCGTGTGCCCGCGGAAGCGATCCTGTCGCACACCGGACCCCGGAAAGGAGCCCTGTGATCATGGCTCCGGCGACTCCGCGCTTTCTATTTGCAGCCGGCTGTGGTATAGGGTTACATCATTTGCCCCATCGATCTCATTGTTGCAGGCGGCGGATCATCGGCCCGGCCGGATCCATCCCGCTCCCCGCCGGCAAGAAGGAGGACCTCATGACCCACCGGTTTTGTCGCCATGCCGCCGTTTTCCTGCTGTGTTTCCTGCTGCTGATGCTGCTTGGTTGCGCGGCGTCATCCCCCGCGAAGAAGGGGAAGCCGGGCGATGAAACCGGCCGGCACAGCATCGCCGGCATCTGGAAGTCTCACATCTGGGGATCGATGATACTCAAGCAGTCCGGCGATCAGGTCTGGGGCACCTATGATTACAACCAGGGGCAGCTCAGAGGGGTCCTGGAGGGAGATCGTTTCAGCTACCGCTGGTGGGAGCTGGTGCCGCATCGTTCCTATGAACAGGCCTTTAAAAATCATAGGGGGGACGGGTACTTCGACCTTTCCGACGACGGGAAAAAGCTTGAGGGGAAGTGGCGTCTCGAAGGGGTCGAGGAATGGGGCGGCGACTGGTTCTTCAGAAGGATCAGGTAAGTCACAGAAGAGGTCAAGTCTACCGTTGACCCTTGACAAGCAGGAGATCGTGTCGTTCACCATGCCCTGTCTGCTCAGAAGAACATGAACCGGTGCGCGGATAAAGGGGGCGTACCCTCACCCGCGTTTCCGGTTCACGCGCTGTGTTTCCATCATGCCGGCTGGAAATAGTCGATGTCGGTGACGTTCCCTACCCGTTTCTTTTTCCAGACCGCCTTCATCCGGGTCCCGATCTTCAGCTCTTTGCCGGCCTTATCGATGTCGGAAAGGTCGATCCCCCTGATGAAATGCAGGATCGCGGTGTCGGCGCCGTCGAGCTTTATCAGACCCATGATATAGGGTGGATCGGGCATTCCCACATACTTGATGCAGTTGATGGAAAAGGTGACGAGACGCCCCTCGTCCTTTACTTCAACCCATTCGTCCGTTTCGGTAAAGCAGCGCTCACAGTTCTTGCGGGCCGGTACGAGGACCTGCTTGCATTTCGGGCACCGCCTTCCCATGATCTTCTTGTTGTCCCGAAATTCCCGCAGGTACCTGCTTGTGATCTCCCCGGCATAATGCCTGAAGGGAACGCTCCATGTCTGTTCGACCACGATATACTGATCCTTTGTATCTTTTCCGCCACTTTGCTGTGTCATGTCATTTCCTCCTTTGTCATCGCGGCTGTGCGCCGAGCATCATCAGTGTATGAAACTGCAGCATGCCCCCGAGCCCTGAAGCCAGGGCCGTCTCGGCGTTCGGCACCTGTCTGAGCCCGCCTTTCCCCATGATCTGGATCGCCGCTTCGGCGACCCGCAGCTCCGCCGTCGCGCCGATGCAATTCGTGCACAGAACGCCGCCGGAGGGATTGATGGGCAACTCTCCTCCCATCCAGGTGACGCCTTCTTCAAGGAGCTCACCACCCTTGCCCTCATCGCAGAAGCCGTAGGCCTCCGTCTGGGTCAGCTCGAGACTGGTGAAGGGGATGTAAAGCTCGGCCACGTCGATCTCCTTCAGGGGATTTTTGATCCCGCACTTCTCATAGAGACGCCTGGCCGCGACCGCCAGGGATGCCTCGTAGGAGACATCCGGCCTGTCGCCGAAGAAGGGGCCATCGGCGATCGATATGACGCCGTTTATCCACGCCGGCCTGTCAGTGATGGTCTTTACGACGTTCTCTGAGGCGAAGATGACCGCCACGGCACCGTCGGAACGGGGGCAGCATTCGAGAAGCCGCAGGGGCCACTCGACGATCATTGAATTCAGCACGTCCTCCACGGTGACCTCGAACCTCAGGTGAGCGTGGGGATTGTTCATCCCGTGTTTATGCGCCTTCACGGCGGAAAGCGCCCGCTGTTCATGGGTGCTTCCGTACTTGTGCATGTGCCGGGTCGCCGGGATGGCGCCGAGCGAGATGGCGCTTCCTCCCATGACCCGCTCATGGTAGGGGCAGGTGCAGGTGTTCAGAAGCGGCTGGGCGTCGACTGGCTCGCTGACGCGCTGTTCCGATACGGCCATGACGATGTCGAACATTCCCGAAGCGACCTGCTCATAGGCGGCCATGGCCGTCGACATGCCCGTGGCACCCGCCGTGTTGATCCTGATGACCGGTTTGTTGTATCCCCCGGCGGAGCCGCATATCCATCGGTCACAGCAATCGACACCGTCAAAGGGGTCCATGACACCCATGGTCAGCGCTTCGATGTCGTCTATTGAGAGTTTTGCGTCATCAAGGGCGGCCTTCGATGCTTCAAAGGTGACCTCGGGATGAATAACATCCCGGCGGCGGGACACGAATTTCGTCTGTCCGACACCAACTATTGCAACTCGTTTCATCGTATTTTACCTCCTCGCGATAACAACGCAGCTTCTCTGCGCCCCGTACCCGCTGATGCAGTGTGCAAGGGCCGTTTTCACATCCTTTACCTGATGGTCCTTCGCATCGCCACGGAGCTGAAGAACACATTCAACAAAACGGGCGAGGCCGGATGCGGAAAGCGGATTAGAGGACAGGACACCCCCCGACGGGTTGACGGGAAGTTTTCCATCGATCACGGTCATTTCTTCGTCGATCAGGCGACTCCCCTCTCCTTTTTTGCAGAAACCCAGGGCTTCGCAGGCCATGAGCTCGTGATAGGTGGTGATATCGTACACCTCGGCGACATCGATATCTCCCGCGGGGTCTTCTATCCCCGCCATTTTGTATGCCGCCCTGGCGGCATGTTTCGTGGCCGTCAGTTCGGAAAGGTCCTTGTCTTCAAGATAGTACGTATGATTTGACCATCCGATGCCCTCGAGCCATACGGGATTCCTGCAGATGCGGCGCGCAAATGGCTCGTTTGCCAGGACCACGGCGCAGCCACCGTCCGACCAGGGGGCGCGTTCGAGGGTGCGCACGGGCCAGCAGTCGAAAGCGGAATGCAGCACGTCCGTTTCGGTTACTTTCTTGCGCAGGTGGGCAAAGGGATTTTTCAGCGCGTTGTTCCTGTTCTTTACCGCCACCTTCGCGCTCTGCGATTCCGTGATGCCGTACTTCTCTCGGTATTGAAATGCCTGCATGCCGTTCGCGAGCTTTTCGTGCAGTCCCAGGTGTCGATGGTAAAACGGAGCCAGGCGCATGTTCGTGACCAGTTCCTGGGGACCTTCCGACGAGATTCCCGTCGAGATGACAAGGGTCGTTTCGAACTCACCGGCCATAATGCCCATGAAGGCCTGGGCCAGGGCGAAGAGGCCGTCATCGTTGATCCGGATTTCGTCCTTGAGATACCCGCCCGCAGCCGGAACGGTATACATGTGCTCGGCGGTCCTTCCCGTCACGAGGTCGTATTCACCGGCGACGACATTGTTGATCTGCCCGATGTCCAGTGCGGCGTCGGCGAGCGCCGTTTTCGCGATCAGGGCGGACTGATCGCTGAAGACATCGCCTTTACATTCTTCGGATGGTATCTGTCCCACTCCGATAACTGCAACTCTCATAGGATTCACCCCCTTCGGTTCTTACGATTGCGGTTTCTTTTTCATCAGGATGATCAGCCTGCCGCACATGGTCGACTGCCCGTTCTGATTGAGGACGTCGCAATCGATGAATATCAGTCCCCGGTCGGTCTTGCTCGTTTCCTTCTTCTGGGCCACCGTCGCGACGACGTGAATGGTGTCTCCGAGCATGATGGGCCATTTGAACCGCCAGTTTTCGATGCCGAAAAACGCCATGATGGTTCCTTCCAGGAAATTCAGCCGCACCAGGAGACCGACGGCGATCGACATGCCGCACATGCCGTGAGCAATGCGGCCCCCGAAGGGCTGGGTCGAGGCGAATGCGGCATCGGTGTGGAGCGGATTGAAATCGCCGCTGAATCCGGAAAAATTGACCACATCGGCCTCCGTGACGGTCCGCCCCAGCGTGCGGATCTCTTCCCCCTCGGTGAAATCTTCAAAGTATCTTCCCAATACAATAGACATGAGTACCTCCTTTTCATGAACGGGTGTGCCTCAGCGCATCCCCATTTCTCTGATGATAACGTGCCGCATGATCTGTGACGTGCCGGCCCCGATGGTACCGACCTTCGCGTCGCGGTAGAGCCTTGAAACAAGGTATTCATCCATGAACCCGTATCCACCGTGTACCTGAACAGCCCGGTCGATCACCTTAAGCGACGTTTCCGTGCAGAAAAGCTTGGCCATTGATACTTCCTTGTTACAGGGGATGCCACCATCGACCAGTGCGGCGGCGTGATAGGCCAGCCTTTTGCTTGCTTCCACCTCCGTCGCCATGTCGGCGAGCATGTGGGCGATCACCTGATGGCGGATGATGGGCCTGTTGAACTGCACCCGTTCACGTGCGTAGCGGATCGCTTCCTCCATTGCCACCTGGGCTCCCATGTAGGCTAGAACACAGGCGGAAAGGCGTTCCCGCTCAAGACCGGCCATGAGAGCGAAAAACCCCTGACCTTCCTGTCCAAGCAGGTTTTCCTTCGGGACCATGCAGTCCTCGAAGACCAGTTCCGCCGTATCGGAGGATTTCATGCCCATCTTGTCGAGCTTTCTTCCGACGGAAAAGCCGGGCGTGTCCGTATCGATGAGCAGCAGGCTGACACCTTCGTACCCGGGGCCGCCCGTCCTGACGACGGTATTGATCACGTCGGCCTGGGTTCCGTTGGTGATGAACATCTTCGACCCGTTGACCCGGTAGTGATCCCCTTCGATGACCGCCCTCGTTTCGATGTTGGCCACGTCTGAACCGTGATTGGGTTCAGTAATGGCGACCGCAATGATCTTGTCGCCGCTGCACACCGGTTTCAAATACTTAACCTTTTGCTCGTGCGTGCCCGCAGCGTTCAGCGACGGGCTTGCCATGTCCGTCTGCACGCAGACGCTCATGGGAAACCCCATGGCGCCGCAGCGGCACAGCTCTTCCCAGAAGACGATGGTCATCTTGATATCGGCGTCCTGCCCCCCGTATTCGGCGGGATAGCCGAGGCCCAGGAATCCCAGGTCGCCCATGCGCTTGAAGATGGTCCTGTCATAGCAGCCGTTGTGCTCCCATTCATCGATCTTCGGACGAACCTCCTTCTGAATGAAGCGCCGCACCGTCTCACGAAACGCGTTGTGTTCATCATTGAAGAAATAGTCCTGTGAATTCACTGCATCCTCCTTTTTGTGTATTGACCGGCATGATCAAGAGTTCACTTCGCCGTCCGGGAATACATAATCCTTGGGGTATTCAATGAGCTCGAACATGACCCCCGAAAATGCCTTGGGGTGAACGAAGGCAAATTTCCCCCCCAGCAGGTCAAGGGGGGTCTCGTTTATCAGGCGGCAGCCCTGTTCTTTCAGCGCAAGGAGACGCCCGGCAAGGTCGTCGACGGCAAAGGCGACATGGTGCAGTCCCTCGCCGCGGCTGTCGATGAACCGGGCGATGAGGCCGTTTTCATCGGTAGGTTCCATGAGCTCAAAATCCACGTTGCCGAGCTTCACCATTCGAAAGCGCATCCCGAACAGGGGAACCTCCATAATGTCGCCGGCCTCACCCCCGAGCAGGTCAACGAAGAGCTTCGTGCTTGCCTCGAGGTCTCTCACCGCAATTCCGACTTCCGTAATCTTTTTCAGTTTCAACGGTCCGTTCCTCCTTTCGTCGATAGCTTGAGCTTGCACCGGAACCTGTACACCGGAGGGGTCCTTACTCCGCATACAGATCGGTATACTGCTGTTTGATCACGTTCTTCTGGATCTTGCCCGTACTGGTCATGGGCAGTACGTCGAGAAACACCACCTTCTTCGGAACTTCAAAACCGCCCAGCCGTTCCTTGCACCAGGTGATGACGTCTTCCTCCGTCAGCTCCTCACCGGGCTGCCGGACGACGAAAGCGGTGATCGCCTCGACCCATCGTTCGTGGGGCAGACCGACGACGGCGGCTGCCTGGATACGGGCATCGGCCAGCAGCGTTTTCTCGACCTTGATGGAGGGAACGTTCTCGCCCCCTGTCTTGATCATGTCCTTCTTCCGATCGACAAAGGCCAGCAGGCCGTCCTCGTCGAAATAGCCGATGTCTTCCGAGTGGTCCCATCCGTACTTTCTCGTCTCATCCGTCGCATGGCTGTCTTTCAGGTATTCGATCAGATGGGCGGGGCCGCGGCGGACGATCTCACCGACCTCGCCCCGGGGAAGGATGTTCCCGTTGTCATCCATGACGACCGTTTCAACGGTAATGGCCGGTTCGCCCCAGTAGTTTCCCTTCTTTTTCAACTGCCACTCGGGCTTGAAATTTTCCGATGAGGGGAAGAATTCGGTCCGGCCGGTACCGAGATAGAGATTTTTCGTGAAGACCTCGCCGATCTGCTCCAGGGTGCGCTGGTCCATGGGAGTCATGGCATACATGGCGCGCTCAACGCTGGAAACATCGTAGTCCTTCAGGTTCGGATGGTCGAGCATGGCCCGCCAGATCATGGGAAGGACGAAAACAAAGGAGATCTTTTCTCGCTGGATGGCTTCGAGGATTTCCGTGATGTCGAAGAGGGTCCGGAACAGAACGGTCCGGGCGCCGACGTGGAAGAACGAAGTGGTGCATGCCTGCTGGGCGGCGTGGAACATGGGCAGTACGATCGAGCCGACGAATCTCCGGGGGATCTCGTATTCAACGAGGTTGGCCAGTGATGTGATATACACGGTGAGATGGGATATGACGACACCCTTGGCCCGTGCGGTTGTCCCGCTGGTGTAGAGGATCCACATCGGGTCCCGCTCCCAGATGATCGCTTCCGGTTCGTTATCGGGCTGCCCGTCGATGAAGGCGTAAAAATCAACGTAGTGTGCCGGCATGGGGGCCTTCGAGGCGGGGATCGATATGTAATGCCCCACGTTCGGGCATCCCTCGCGTATCTGTTCGACCATGGGGATGAAGGCGTCGTCGACGATCACGGCCTTGGCTTCGGAGTGGTTGATCATGTACTTGATGTCTTCGGGATTGAGAATCGGGTTCAGGGGGACCATGATGATGCCCGTCTTGGTGATGCCGTAGAGAGCAATGACATATTCAATGGAATTCGGCCCGATGAGCGCGACCCGGTCGCCCTTTGAAAAGCCCAGGTTCATCACCGCGTGGGCGAACTGGTTCATCCGCCGGTTGAGCTCGCCGTAGGTCAACCGGATGAAATCGTCGCCGCGCCGTTCGACGATCGCTTCCTTGCCGGCGTTGTGTCTGGCATTGCGCCTGAAGATGTCGCCCACGGCAACCCGCTGCACAAGATTGTGTTCCAGTTTCGATACCATAGTGTTCCCTCCTTTATGTCCGTTTCCGGCACATGGATATTTTCAGGATTTCACGCACAACCCCTTTTCCTGGGGAATTGTTTCGATCCACGCCCAAGCGGACCGAAGATGCGTGCCTTCATCGCAAAAGGTCCCGGATGGCGATCAGCTTCTGTATTTCCGAGGTGCCGCCGCCGATGGTCTGCAGCTTCGCGTCCCTCATCATCCGTTCCACGGGGAATTCCCTGGTGAATCCATATCCGCCAAGGATCTGCACCGCTTCCGTGGTTGCCCTCATGGACATTTCGGTGGCGTAGAGTTTTGCGAAGGATGCGGCCAGGTTCGCGTCACGGCCGCGTTCCCCCTTGTCGGCCAGCGCCGCGCCTTTGTAGACGAGGAGCCTGGCGGCTTCGATTTCCATCGCCATGGTCACGAGCTTGTCCTGGATCAGTTGAAATGATGAGATCGGCCGCCCGAACTGGACGCGCTCCTTTGCGTATTTCAGGGAGAACTCGTAGGCGCCGCGGGCGATACCAACGGACATGGCACCGAGGCTCAACCGCTCCGTGTTGAGCCCGCTCATGAGGATCAGGGCCCCCATATTTTCCTGCCCTATCAGGTTTTCCTTCGGAACCATGCAGTCTTCAAAGATCAACTCCCCCGTGGGTGATCCCCGCCAGCCCATCTTTTCGAACTGTTTGCCCGAGGAAAATCCGGGGAATGTCCTCTCCACGACAAAGGCACTGATGCCGTGGGCGCCGGCGGCCGGGTCCGTCTTTGCGTAGACGATGAAGGCATCACCGACCGGTCCGTTGGTGATAAAGGTCTTGGCTCCGTTCAGCACATAGTGGTCGCCTTTCATCACTGCCGTCGTCTTCATGGAAGTGACATCGGAGCCCGCCTCCGGCTCGGTCATGGCAATGCCGCCGATCATGTCGCCGGCACACATGGGAGGAAGATATCGTCTCCTGAGAGTTTCGCTTCCGTTTCTGAAAAGATTGTCACTGAAAAGATCGGCGTTGGCCCCGCAGGCGACGGCGGAAGAGACACAGACGGCGCTTATTTCCTCGGCAACGATCATCAGGTCCATGTATGTTCCGCCTGCCCCCCCGTATTCTTCCGGAATGGTGATGCCCAGAAATCCCAGGTCGGCCATCTTTTTGAAATTTTCGTAGGGGAAACGCTCGTCGCGATCGATCTCATATGCCATGGGCGCGAGTTCGGTATCGGCAAATCTGCGCGCCGTCTCCTTCAGCATCTGTTGTGATTCAGTCAGTTCGAAGTCCATATCACCATTCCTCCTCACGTTCTCGCTGTCAGTTGATCGCGGGCAATCCTTTTTACCTGCCTTTGAAATCCGGTTTTCTCTTTTCGAAGAATGCTTGTGGCCCTTCTTTCGCGTCTTCCGAGGCAAAGACCTCGCGCGCAAAATAACTTTCCATGATGTAGGCGTATTCAACGGGTACTTCGTAGCAGCGGAGGGCCGATTCTTTTATGCGACGAACAGCGAGCGGTCCGTTCCTGCAGATCCTTTCGGCGGTCTTGAGCGCCGTCGGCATGAGATCTTCCTTTTTCACTATCCTGTTGATGAGCCCGATACGGAGAGCTTCCTCGGCGGAAAGGGAGTCGCCCACAAGAAGAATTTCCATGGCGCGGCAGTAGGGGACCTGCCGGAGCAGCCGGACCGTCGATCCCGCGGCTGGAAACAGCCCCCATCGAGGTTCGGCGAGACCGTATGTCGCATAGTCGACGGAGATCCTGATGTCGGTTCCCTGTATCAATTCCGTTCCCCCGGCGAGACAGAGGCCGTTGATCGCGGCGATGATCGGTTTGTAGATCTTGAAGTTCTTTAAGAATCCCGGGATCTCGGGGATGACCTGAAGCTTTCCCGAGGTAAGCTGCGGGATCAGCTCACCGAGGTCGGCACCGGCCGAGAATGATGTGTCCCCGGCGCCGGTAAGTATTGCCACCCACAGATCATCATCATCTCTGAAGTCTTCCCATACCCTTCCCAGTTCGAACAGGTCTTCACTGTTGAGGCAATTCATCGCCTCGGGGCGATTGATCGTGATCAATGCGATTCTGCCCTTTTTTTCATAGTCGATAGCCATCTGTAAGACCTCCCCTGATCAATGTCTTTTCCATCTTTCTTCCGGCATGCACCGGAGGGCAGTAAAGAAAAGCACCTTGATTTTACGAAAGGTTCATTGCCTGAACCCGGTGAGGAGCGGGACGTCCGTTCCTCACCGGGAAGAGAATCGGTTGTGCTCTAATGTGTACAGTGTTCATATATATCGGGTGTTTTATTCCTGTCAAGATTTATTTATCCCCTTCGCTATTTTCTTGGGAATTTGAGTGATGAGTAGATATAACTATCTAATATAATACAGTATATAGTAGTTTGGTCTGTGTCGGCGTCATCTGTCTCATGGCAACGGCGTCGAGGCGTCGAAATGTACTTGACAGTGTAACAGTGTACACATATACTTGCACATCATGCGGTATGTCGGAATGTTCCTGGCGGCATTTTTGAGGTGTTCGCATTTGACTTATCGGGGCAAGTATACTAACAGAATGTCCCGCCACCGGGCTTGAAAGGAGTTTTCTGTGGAGAATAACGGCAGATTCATGAAATTACGTGAACAGCAGAGAGAGACGAGAAAAAATCTGATCATTGATGCGGCGGAAATGGTCTTCATGAAGAAGCCCTTCAATGAGGTGAGCGTCCGCAAGATCGCCCGGGAGGCAGGGATAGCGCCGACAGCCATCTACCGGTATTTCCCCGACAAGCAGAGCCTTTTCTGCGCTGCCTATGAGCGGGACGCCCAGAGACTGCTCAAGGTGGTGGCAGAGACGATCGGTGACGGCGGTGAATTGAAGATAGAAGAACTGTCGATGAAATATATTGAATTTTTCAGGAAATACAGCCAATCCTTCAAGATCCTGGCGAATTTCACTGTCGACGAGACCATCAGCGAAGATTGCACCAGGATGCTCAATCTGGCGACCCGCCCGATCATCGATCAGGTAGAACGCTACTTCAGAAGATTTCAGCCTGAAATAGAGGCGCGGGTCCTGGCCCGCTCCTATTTCGCCGCCATCAACGGTGCGCTCATCTCGTACTGGAAGTATCCCGGGAAAACGGACGAGCAGATCTGGGAACACATGAGAACGATCGCCACCGCCGTTTCGAAGATCTTCACCAGTTACCTGGAGACCCATGCGGCAAATGACACGGCCGGGTAGGAGAGTGATGTCCCCTTTGCCGGCCTGTGTTTCGAAACGCTGCCGGCGGAAGTGCCGGCAGTTTTTCTGCTACGGGTCAGCCGGTTCTCAGTCCTCAAAGAGTTTCAGGTATTCTCCGTAGCCTTCCTTTTCCATGTCCTTCCGGGGGATGAACCGCAGGGCCGCGGAGTTTATGCAGTAGCGCCGTCCCGTCGGCGCGGGGCCGTCATCGAAGACATGGCCCAGGTGCGAGTCGGCCCCGGCGCTCCTCACCTCCGTGCGGGTCATGAAGAGGCTGCGGTCCTTCCTTTCCGTTACGCCGTCCTCTGCGATCAGTTTTGTAAAGCTCGGCCACCCCGTGCCGGAATCGAACTTGTCTGTCGAGCTGAAGAGCGGCTCACCCGAGACGATATCGACGTAGATCCCTTCCTCTTTGTTGTTCCAGTATGCGTTGGCAAAGGCCCGTTCGGTCCCGTTTTCCTGGGTGACATGATACTGAAGGGGGGTGAGCTTTTCCTTGAGTTGCTGCCTGCTCATTTCGCCCTGTGACCGTTCTGCGTTGGTGAAGGCCCGCTCGTCGAGCCGGACGGACTCAAGAAACCGGTCCCGGCCGGAATGCGACCGGTACAAATTGTAACGGACCGCGTTCTTGCGGTGGTAATCCTGGTGGTACTTCTCGGCGGGATAGAACGCCCCGGCCGGCGTGATCTCCGTCACGATCGGCCCCGCGAACGCGCCTGATTGTTCAAGGGCCGCCCGTGATGCTTCGGCACGTTCCTTCTGTTCCTCACTGTGATAGAAGATGGCCGTCCGGTACTGACCACCCCGGTCCACGAACTGCCCGCCGCTGTCGGTGGGGTCGATCTGTTTCCAGAAGACGGAAAGAAGCTCATCGTAAGATATCTTTTCGGGATCGTAGGTTATCCGGATCGCCTCGGCGTGGCCCGTGGTCCCGCGCGATACTTCCTCGTAGGTGGGATCCTTGACATGGCCTCCCGTATACCCGGCGACGACGTCGATGACGCCGTTGAGTTTTTCGAAAGGCGGTTCCATGCACCAGAAACAACCGCCCGCGAAGGTCGCCGGTTCGTAAGTTCCGCCCGCATGGGCGGCGGTGCTCAGCATGCCGCCGTGCTTTTTCCCTATACCCGGCAGGCCGGTGAGAAACGAGAGAACGAGACCGAGGCCGGCCAGCCATATGAGAAGAGATGTGATCTCTATTTTCATGGTTTGTGTACCTCCTGTGAAAGTAATATAACCATCATTCATGCGGAGGCAACAGGGGGTTCTGCCGGAAGGGCAGTGGACGCCCCCCGATAAACGTAAAGAAGCGTTCTGATATTAGATATTTACGGCTCTCTGGTCAGTTCGTCGGCCAATGATGCCAGGGAGTCGTAGCGGTAGTCATGCAGGTAAAATGGACAGGCCCTTCGGGATGAACGGGCGGGGTAGCGGTCGGCCTCGTCCGTTTCCTTTGCGTATACGGTCAGCTCTTCATTCTGAGGACCCTTCAGAGTGATCGTCATGAGGGGCTCATGGCGGTCCGTGCCGCCGGTCTCATCCCTGAAGGATTCGCAGGTGAGCGATGAGAGGGTGGAGAGGAGTCGCTTGACGATCCTCTCGTCGACGGTGTTGCCCGCGGCGTCCTGCCATCCCGTCTTTCCGGGGCCCGGCGTTGTGTCCTCTTTTGTTTCGTCTGTTTTTTCAACAGGTTCCTCGCTGTTCACACGATGAAGGACGGTGGTTCCCGTCTTCCGGGTTATGGTCACCGTTTCGATGTCGCCGGCCCTGAAGGAAAGCACGGTTTTGTCCCGGACGTCATCGAGGGTCACATCGAACTGTGACCGGAGAATACCCGTGCCGTGGAATACCCTGTCGTCGCCGGCAAGCCGTATGAAGGCGTGGTTTCTGGTAGGCACCTCCTTCCCCACGTCGAACTCGCGGCCCAGGTGGCTTCCCGTCCAGGCTTTGACGGTGATCCGCTCCTCGTCGTCGAGACCGTACCGTTCATATTGCCTCGATTCCGATACCAGGGCCGTCACGGCGAGGTCCGCCACGGCGTCGACCATGTTCCCGATCCTTTTCCCGTCCGCGGCGTATCCCTCGGGGACGATCTGCCAGGCGCCGGCTTTCTTTTCCACGACGAGAGCGTTCCCCCCGTGTGTTATTTCCAGTTTTGATATGTCCTGCCGCTTGATCTCGGGAAGCTGCGGGAGCCGGTAGTGGGTCCGGTCGGCCCGATGAAGGACAAGGTAGGCACTGAGGCCGATGATGACGGCGGCGAGTATGACATGTTCCATTTTCAGTTTCATGATGCGTCCTCTACTTCTCGAACAGGTACTGTATATGTTTTTTCCGCGCGGCACGGTGCCACCAGACGATAAGCCCGAAGAGCACCACCAGTACGGGGAGACCCGCGATGTTCAGTGTTTTGACGGCGGTCTTGACGATTGCATCAGTTTCGTGGAGCGGGTTGAACTTCTGTTCCTTGCTCCGCATGACGGCGATGTCACTCCGGCCGTTCAGGTAATCGATCAGGTTCATCACGAGCATGGCGTTGGTGGAAAGGCCCGCTTCATCGATCATGTTGTCGGTGAGCAGCTCCGATGAGGCGATAACAAGGATTTTTGCCTCTTTCCCCTCTTCGACGAACGTCCCCTCGCCGGTTATCCGCGATGGGTCGATCGCCCCGGCTTTATTTGCTTCGGCGCCTTCAGCGCCCCCGTCACCGGTTTCCGATGTCGCTCTCTCGGGAATAGGTTTCCCCTTGAAATAACTGGTAAAGGTTCCTTCAAGGAGGTATCCGAGGGAACGGCGTCCCCGTTCGTCTTCCGATTCAGGCGGCGGTTCTATGAACAGGGGGTTGAGCGAAATGGCATCCTTCATTTCCCAGGATCTGTCCGATGAAGTGAAGATTTCCGTGACTTGTATCCTTTTTTTGTCGGCCGATACCGTGAGGGGTGATATCTTCAGCACCACGAATCCCTTGAGCGTTTCCAGTACGGGGAGGTCGTGATTGATGTTGGCGTCGAGGATGATCGGAGCGAAGTAGAGGGGACGCTCGCCGCCGCCGAACTGCCGGGGGAGCCGCTGGCGGAAGCAGTTTTCATCCATGACGTAGGACCTTTCCACGGTGACGCCATAGTGGGCAAGGAGTTTTTCAAGTCCCGTGTCGAGGGGAACATATGTCGGCTGCTGGCCGAAACCATAGTTCCGCCGGTCCGGCAGCTGCTCCTCAAAGGCATCGGCAAAAACGGCAAGTGTCTTTCCCCGCATGAGGTACTGATCGAGCCGGTAGAGCTCGTAATCGGTGAATGTCTCACGGGGACCGGCGATGATGAGGCAGTTGAAGGTGTCCGGAATGGGATCGTCGCCGATGGTCACCTCCTCGATCGAATAGGTCCTGCCGGCCAGTGAGGAAAAGTTCGAGAGCCTGCGGGTCCCGGGCTGCTCCATGCCGGGGATCGGCGGCATCTCGGACATGACGGGTGTTCCGTGGTCCGCGAGGTACCCCAGGTTTTCATTGATGCCGATCAGTGATTCGATGTTGTGGTCGATGGTATCCTCGAGTTCCTCGGCACCGGCCAGGCTGTACTGAGTGCCGAAGATGGGGATCTTCACCACGTTCAAAAGAGGTGTTTCAATGCTTTTCCCGCCGTAGGACATGACAAGTCCGATGCTCCCCGTGCCTTCTTCAATGCCGGCTTCGGGGATCGAGGGCCAGCCGAGCGTCATGATATCCTGTATCTCCACATCCCGTGCCGCCCCGGCATCCTTTCCGGGGTCAAAGGTCCTGAACCGGAGGCGGTCATAGTTCTTCCTGTTCAGGTCCTGAACAATGGTTTCGATGGTCTCGGGAAGGTTCGGCAGTTCGTCCAGTCCCATCCGGGGGGCGATCGGTTCGAGGGATGACGAGAGATAGAGCGTTACGTCAATAGTCCCCTCGAGATTCAGAAGGGCGCTGATCTTGTTGTTCAGTTTTTCCATCGCCGTCGTCAGGGCGTATTCCAGGCCGTCCGTGGAAGTGATGGTCGGTATCCGCTCGATCAGGTCGCCGTGAATGATGACGAGTCCCATATAGGCGTTCTTGAATTTGACCTCGTCCTGTTCGATATGCTGGATCTGAACGGGCCGGATACCGTAACTCCGGGCCAGCTCACGGTTGCCGCCGGCGTCGTTCCCGATGGCGCTCTCTTCGGGGCTGACATCGTAAAAACGATAATTGAAATAACGGTTTGATGCGATGGCATATTCCTCGAGAAGGTCATGAAGGTACCGTTCGATGGTGTTGTATGGGGCCGGAAGATCACGGGTAAAGAAAACATTGACCGTGAGCGGTTCCGAGAGGGTGGCGACTGCCTCCTTGCTGGCCTTTGAGAGGGAATATATCTTGTTCGCCGTGAGGTCCGCCCTGAAGAAAAGATTCATCCCCGCCAGGTTGATCAGCACGACCGCGATGGCATAAACGATAAATTTTATATAAGCACCGTACATTTTTTTCATGATCATCGCTCACTCCTCAGGTTCGCCGGCGGATGGCAAGGGATGTTCCATAGAGACCGAGAAAACAGACGCTCAGGAAATAGATAATGTCCCGCGAGTCGACGACACCTTTCGAGATGTTGCTGAAATGTTCGCCGGCTCCGAGATAGGTCAGGATATCAAGGACCGGCGGCGGGAAGAAAAAGAGCATCCTGTCGATGACGGTCAGGGCGAAGCAGATGATGACGGCGACGATGAAGGCGATGATCTGGTTTCGTGTCAGCGACGAAGCGAAAATGCCGACGGCCGTGAATGCCGCCGCCAGGAGCAGGGCGCCGAAGTAGCCGCCCGCCACCGGTCCCCAGTCGAGCTGGCCCAGGAATGATATGGTCAGCGGGTAAGCCAGGGTCGGAATGAGCATGACGGCGGCGAAGGAAGTGCCGGCCAGGAATTTTCCGAGGATGATGTCGTTCCGGGTAACGGGCATGGTAAGCAGGAGCTCATAGGACCCGACGCTCAGTTCTTCTGAAAAGAGCCGCATGGTAACGGCGGGAATGATAAAGGAAAAGATAACGGGAAGGAGCTCGAAGAAGTCCCGCAGGCTTGCCTGGTCGAATATGAAAAACGGTGTGAAGAAGAACCACCCCGTGACGAGGAGGTACACGGAAATGACGATATAGGCGATGGGGGAGACAAAATAGTGCCGCAGTTCCTTGCGGAATATGTGGATCGCTTTCATGTCAGTTCTCCTTGGTCAGTTCGCGGAATATTGATTCCAGGGTTCGTGTTTCACCGCGGAATTCGAGAAGGTCCCAGCTGGTTTCCCGGACGGCCCGGTAGACCTCCCGGCGCATATCGGATGTCGGTTCGCAGATGACCCGGACATGCAGGGGGGCCTCGTGCTCCCCGCTGGTCCCTTCGACCGCACGGACACCCGGCAGGGGTGCCAGTTTTTCCGTTACGGAGGCCGGGTCGGCCCCTTCAAGGGTCAAGGTGATATACGCCTGTCCTCCCGCCGAAAGTTTGAGCCGTTCCGTGCCGTCGTCCGCGACGATCCTGCCCCGGTGGATGATGATGATCCGGTCGCAGGTCGCCTCCGCCTCGCTCAGGATGTGCGTCGAAATGATAACGGTCTTTTCCGTTCCGATACGGCGGATGATTTCCCTGATCTCCACGATCTGGTTCGGGTCGAGGCCCGACGTGGGCTCATCGAGTATCAGTATCTCGGGGTCGCTCATCATGGCATGGGCGAGCCCGACCCGCTGTTTGAGGCCCCGGGAGAGCTCGCCGATGGGTTTGTGCATGATCTCCCTCAGGCCGCAGAGATCGGCGACGGACCTGATCCGTTCGTCCCGCTCCTCGATGCCCCGTATCCGGGAGATGTAGTCAAGATAATCATGGACGAGCATATCGTGATAGAGTGGCGCCGATTCCGGCAGATACCCCATCATGCCCTTGATCTTCAGAGGGGCCTCCTCGATAGAATGATCGCCGATCCTGATCGTTCCCGCCGTCGGCGAGAGATATCCCGTCAGCATCCTGAGGGTGGTTGTCTTTCCAGCGCCGTTCGGCCCGAGGAGCCCCACGATCTCACCGCTTTTGATGTCAAAATCGATGCCGTCGACGGCGCAGAAGCCGCCGTAATATTTTGTCAGACCCTCTACGTGAATCATTCACTGCTCCTTTTCTCTGACAACGGGTTTCATGGCTTGCTTCCGCGCCGCCGCAGCACCCGTTGTGACCTATGCTTTTCTGATCAGCAGAAACCGCGCAAAGCGGCGGTCAAGGGCCGATGCGGGGACCCATTTGTATTCTTCTGAAAATTCCTTCCACAGAAGGGACAGACTGTGTCGCATGTCTTCGGACCTCGCCGCGTCGGGCGGCCGGACCCCCCCGGTCAGGTCCCGGATGAACCGTTCCTCCCGCCCCGGCATCGCAAAGGGCGGTCCAGGTTCTCCCGTCCTGAGAAGCTCCATGAATTCATGGGCTTCCGCGATGGAGAGTTCGAGCGCCCCCTCTTTGCGGCCCAAGGTCCCGCGGGCCCAGAACGTGAAAATGATGCCGGGGGCGGTCACTGTTTCCGATTCCAGCAATTCCACAGAATGAGGGATCGTTTCATCTATTTTTCGCAGCAGGTCGTCCATCGCCCTGAGGTGGCGAAAAACCGCCGCCGCCGCCTCCAGTTCCGATACCTGTTCGAAATCACGGTACTCAGTGTCCTCCCGGCCCGTGAAGTGCCGGGGTGGCCTTTTCAGCAGCCCAGACAGGATCATGCCGGCCGGTTCCCCCCAGAACGATGCGGGAAGTCCCCGGCTCCTGAACCAGCTTTCGTCAATCCAGGTCATGACCGTATCGTTCAACGTGAGGGCCAGGCCGAAACCCACGCGGAAGATGTGTTCCAGCGGATTGTTTTCCATCAGGCGGCGTGCCCGCTGCGGGTCCTGTCCGCAGATGGATTCAACGGCGATATTCAGATACCCCCCCGCTTTCCGGCATTTTTCGCCAAGGGTGTCGAAATCAAGGCGTGACAGTCCCTCCGCCGCAGTGATCCGGTTGCACAGGCCGGCGAATTCAAACCGGATCCTGTCAAACTGTTGCGGGTCGCCGATGCCGGCAAGGGAATCTGCCAGAAGCGACGTTCCTTTCATCTGATGCAGGGGAATGACGGGGGGTGCCGGCCGGTCATCTTCGCCGGACGCATATGGATGGAATGAGGATGTTTCGTCCTCGCGCAGTGAAAGCGGTTCCAGCGGTGAAAAGACGGCCGCCGCTTCTTCGAAGGGTAAAAACCCCAGTTCGGAGATGCGGTTCGCCCGCAGGCGGTATTGCTCCTCTTCGACCTCGGAAGGAACGACGCTGACTATCTCCTGTAAGAGCGACCGGGCCATGATGTCGTCTTCCCGATACATGATCTCGATCATGCCTTCGATCGTTTTCCGGTGTTCTTGGTCGGTGACGCGCAGATATAAGGTGTCGTCAAAGCTGAAGAACTCATCGGTCAGCTCAAGCTCCTCGTCCGGTTCCCGTATGATCATTTCCAGGTTTCCCTGGAGAAGAAAGCGGGCAATCTGCTGCCCCTCGTAGAAAATCCACCAGGCGAGGCCTTCAGGATCGGCCTCACTGAAAAGCTGAAGCCAGTGGAGCGACCGGTTCCGGTCGACACGGTCCCGGTCCCAGATCTCGAGGTCGAGAAGGTACTGTTTCTGCTCCGATGACGCCAGCGTCAGAAGCGGAAGTACCTCATCTCCCGTCGCCTTCTTCATGAGCCAGAAAAAGTCCTGCTCGGAGAGAGATTGAACGATATCGCGGGGATTCTCGGCTTCGAGGATCACGGCAAGGGGATCACCGCCAGCGATATCAAGGGCGCGAAGCAGCGGCAGGCTGTCGTGTTCCCGCGATTTTTCTTCATTTCCGCCGGTATGTGTGTGTGATCGCCGTGAGGGCACGGATGCTTCCTTTCGTTGATGGTATTCGTTCTGTATCCTAATCATTGCGCGCTATTTGTCAAGAGTGGACCGGAATGCCGCAGAAGTCCTCCATGTTCGCCTGGAAAAAAACGGGGGGACGTTCAGTGTGAAGTATGGTATATGGAACATACATGTATCGTTTCTGAATGAATCCGTTATACAATATTTGGCAAACGAGTATCATATCCGCGTGGTTTCGCATCAAAGAACGGTGTCATAAGGGGGGGTTTTTGACATGCAGATCGGATGGGAACGAACCTTTGAAGCTCTGCCGGACCTGGTCGCGCTGATCGATGGGAGCCATCGCATTCTCAGGGTTAACAGTGCCCTGGCCGAGCGCCTGGGCACATCTCCCGATGAATGTATCGGACAGAATTGTTATCGCCTGCTTCACGGGATGGATGAGATCCCCGCCTTCTGTCCCCATCTCCGCCTCCTTGCGGACGGGGCCGTTCACAGCACCCAGGTTCACGAGGAACGCCTGGGGGGAGACTTCATCATCACCGCATCACCGTTCTTCGATGAAAGAGGAGCGCTCGCCGGTTGCGTGCACGTGGCCCGGGACATCACGGAACAGAAGAACATCGAGGACTCGATGCGGCGTCGTGAGGAACAGCTTCGCAATATCGTCGAACACAGTACGAACGTGTTTTTCTCGCATACCCCCGATCATGTTCTGACCTACATGAGCCCGAGGGTCAGAGATGTTCTCGGGTACGAGCCGGAAGAGGCCATGATTCGGTGGACGGAACTGTCTTCCGACAATCCTTTGAACCGGGAAGGGTTCGAGTTGACCCAGCGGGCGATCGACACTGGTGAGCGGCAGACCCCCTACCGGCTTGAGCTTATCAGGAAAGACGGCCGGAAGGTCTGGGTGGAGGTGAATGAAAGCCCCATTGTCCGTGATGGAAAAACTGTTGAAGTCGTCGGTTCTCTGACGGACATCACCGGGCGGCAACACGCCCAGAACGCCCTGCGGGAAAGCGAGGAAAGGTTCAGGACGATCTTCGATTCCGTGAACGATGCGATCACCATCCATGACCTGGCGACGGGTGCCGTTCTCTATTTTAATAAACGGGTCCTTGAATTGACGGGGTATGGACATGAGGAAGCACATCACCTGAACGTGGCGGCACTGAGTTCGGGGATTCATCCCTATACCCCTGAAGAGGCCATCAAATGGCTCAAGAAGGCAGCCGACGGAAAGCCTCACCTGGTCGAGTGGCAGGTGAGGGACAAGGGAGGCCGTCCCTTCTGGGTCGAGGTGAACATGCGGCGTGCCCTGATACAGGGTCAGGATTGCCTCATTATCGCCGCCCGTGACATAACGGACCGCAAGGGGATCGAGGACGCCCTGAAAGACAATGAACGGCGCCTTCGCCTGATCACCAACAACATGCTCGATCTGATCACCGTCGTCGATGTGAACGGCGACATTGAGTTCATGAGTCCCTCGCACCGGCAGGTGCTGGGATATGGACCGGAGGAACTGATCAAAGAATGGGGCGTGGACCTGATCCATCCCGACGACCGCGACATGCTCACCCAGTCGATACGTGATACCATCGCCCGGGGAAAACCCGGTGTGGCCCAGTTCCGGGTCAGGCATGCCGATGGTCATCATGTGTGGCTCGAGACAGTGGGAAACCTGATCCTTGACGAAGATGGAAACCAGGTCGGCCTTATCTTCAGCAGTCGCGACATCACCGAGTGGAAACGCGGGGAGCAGGCGCTCAGAAACGGCGAGGAAAAGTACCGTGAGATCCTCGATAACATTGATGACGGATACTATGAAGTGGACCTGGCCGGGAATTTCACCTTCTTCAACGATGTTCTTCCTCGGTTTATGGGACACTCACGGGATGAATTGATGGGAAGCACCTTCAGGATGGCGATGGATGAGGAAAATGCGGCGAAGGTGTTCCAGATATTTCACGAGGTATATCGGACAGGGGTGCCGCGAAGGCTTGCCCAGTGGGAGAGCACCAAGAAGGATGGTTCAAAGGTGTATGTGGAATCCTCCGTATTTCTCGTGCGGGACGCCGAGGGCCGCCCCGCGGGGTTCCGCGGCGTTGTCAGGGATATCACGGAACGGAAACAGTTCCAGGACAGGCTCCATGCCATGGCCATCACCGACCAGTTGACGGAGCTCCACAACCGTCGAGGGTTCATATCCCTCGCGGGGCAGCAGCTGAAGGCGGCGGTCAGGATGAAGCAGAAGCTCCTGCTCGCCTTCATCGATCTTGACGGCATGAAGCGAATCAATGATGTCTGGGGTCATGAAGAGGGTGACCGGGCGCTGGTGAACGCGGCGAAGGTCCTTCGGCAGACATTCCGCGGTTCCGACATCATCGCCCGTATCGGAGGCGACGAATTCGCCGTCCTCGCCCTCGATGTGACCGAACAGATGCCGGAGATCTTCATGGGGCGCCTCCAGGCACGGCTTGACGACCACAACAGCGGCGAGGACAGGGGATACCTTCTTTCCCTGAGCGTGGGCAATACCTTTTTTGATCCGGAAAATCCCCGCACTCTCGATGAACTCATGTCCGATGCGGACAGGTTGATGTACGAGGAAAAACGCAGAAAATCCGGCTGAACTTCCGTGTCGATCCCCTTCATGAACCGTTTTTCTGAAATTTCACCCCCTGCCAGGTGTCCCGCCGTTCCAGTTCCTTTTCGATGGCGTTGAGAACGTCCAGCTTGTTGCGTCCCCAGTCCGGGGCCAGATAGATGTCGCGGTACCCGTCGGCGGTAAGGCGCTGAACGACCATCCGGGGCGGCAGGAGCTCAAGCATGTCACACACGGTTTCAACGTATTCGTCTTTGGTCATCATCTCTATTTTCCCCTGCCGGTAGAGCTCTCCCGCGCGGGTGCCGTCAAGGGCGAGAAATGAGTGGATCTTGATCCCGTCTACGGGCAGCGAAGCCACGAACCGGGCCGTTTCGAGGATATCCTCGCGGGATTCCCCGGGTAGCCCGACTATGACATGGCAACAGATCAGGATGTTCCGTCCCGCCGTGCGTGTGACGGCATCCGTGAAGGTCTGCACATCATGGCCGCGGTTTATGGATCGCAATGTTCTGTCGTGGGCCGACTGAAGTCCGTATTCGAGCCAGACGTGATACTTCCCTGCGTAGCCTTCGAACAGCTCCAGCACTTCTTCGGGCACGCAATCGGGCCGCGTTCCGACGGCGAGACCCACGATGTCCTCCTGGGCAAGGGCTTCGTCGTAAAGGGCCTTCAGTTTTTCCCGGGGACCGTAGGTGTTGGTGAAGGTCTGAAAATAGGCGATGAATTTGTTTGCTCCCCGCATCCGTTGGAAGAGCTCCCTGGTGCTTCGTATCTGTTCGGTCACCGAGGGAAGGGGCCCCTCCCGTCGGAGTCGGGAGCCGCGGCCGTCGCAGTAGAAACAGCCGCCCACGGCCAGGGTCCCGTCGCGGTTGGGGCAGGTGAATCCCGCATCTATCTGGAGTTTGTGCACGCGACACCCGAAGGTGTTCATCAGATAGCTTTTGAAATCATAGTAACGCTTGCTGTTGTTCCAGAATTCAGGCTTCAGCGGGACACCTCATTTTTTTATTGTCATTTCAGAAGCAATGTTAGTAAACTTCCTAATTTAGTTCAAGTCGGTTATGTGGCAGAGTGGCAAAGGGGCAGAACGACAAAGTGGCAAAGTGGCAGAGGGACAAAAGGGAGGAGAAAAACTCTTGAACCTCGTGGAACCGTTTCAATGGCCGCTTCAAAAGGGATCTTTTCAGGCAACGGACAATAAATGAACGACGGCGGCGGGATGGAAATACAGAGGTTTTTTATACCCCGCGCCGGGTGAATGATATATGAGCTTTCCCGCAGTATTTGATGTCATCGTGGTCGGGGCCGGGCACGCCGGCTGTGAGGCCGCCCTTGCCGCGGCGAGGATGGGCTGTACCACGCTGCTCTTCAACATCAATCTTGACTCGATAGCGCTCATGTCCTGCAATCCCGCCATCGGTGGTCTCGCCAAGGCCCAGCTGGTCAAGGAGATCGACGCATTGGGCGGTGAAATGGCACGGATCGCGGACCGGACGGCCTGTCACTTCAGGCTGCTGAACAGCTCGAAGGGCCCGGCGGTACAGTCCTCCCGGGTCCAGTGTGACAAACAGCTTTACCGCCTCGCCATGAAAGAGGTCGTGGAGAAGCAGCAGAACCTCTATGTCAGGCAGGCCCTGGTGGATGAACTGGTCGTGGAGGGAGGTGAGGTGCGGGGCGTCCTCGATAATACCGGGTTCTTCTATGGCGGAGCGACCGTCGTCGTAACGGCGGGCACCTTCCTGAACGGCCTCGTTCATGTGGGGACCTCGCGACAGCCGGCGGGGCGTGCCGGCGAGATCGCCTCGATCAGCCTGGCGGAGAACCTGAAGAAGCTTGGTTTTGAAATGGGGCGCATGAAAACCGGGACACCGCCGCGCCTGAAGGCCTCATCCATCGATTTTTCCGTTCTCGAGCGGCAGGACAGCGATCCTGATCCCCAGCCCTTTTCCTATTTCACGAACACGCTGCGGGAGGAACGGCTGCCCTCATTTTTCGGTGCCACCACCGCGGACACCCACCGGATCATCAGGGACAATATCATGCTTTCCCCTCTGTATTCCGGTGTCATCAAGGGTGTCAGCGCCCGCTACTGTCCTTCCCTTGAGGACAAGGTGATGCGCTTTTCCGACAAGCAGAGTCATCCGGTGGTGCTCGAGTTTGAAGGTCTGGAGACGGAAGAAGTATATTCCAAGGGACTGGGTAACAGCCTTCCGCTGGAACTCCAGGAAAAGCTGGTCCATTCCGTTCGCGGGCTGGAAGAGGCTGAGATCATGCGGAGCGCCTATGCCATCGAATACGATTATGTGCAGCCCACGCAGCTCAAACAGACCCTTGAGACCAAGCTTGTCAGGGGGCTCTACCTGGCGGGACAGACCAACGGGACCTCGGGATATGAAGAGGCCGCCGCCCAGGGCATGTGGGCCGGTATCAACGCGGCCCTGGCCGTTCAGAAGCGGCCGCCATTCATTCTCGACCGTTCCGAGGCCTACATGGGGGTCCTTGTGGATGACCTGATCACCCGGGGTGTCGATGAACCGTACCGGATGTTCACCTCCCGGGCTGAATACCGCCTCATACTCAGAGAGGATAATGCCGTCTTCCGGCTCATGGGAAAGGGCCATGAACTGGGATTGATCTCCGACGATGCCTGCAGGGAGATAGAAGAGAAGACCCGGCTCATCGAAGCGGGTATCGCCTCCCTCTCATCGAGAAAACTCTATCCCCTGGCTGAAACAAATACCCGCCTTGAGGCGATCGGGACGACGCCGATCAGGAATCCCATCACCCTTTATCAACTCCTCCGGCGGCCCGGCCTCTCATACGATGATCTGAGCGGTTTTGAAGGATGGAAGGAACTTTCGGACCCGGTGGTGAAGAAGCAGATCGAGATAACGGCGAAGTACGAGGGGTACATCAAGCGACAGCAGGAAGCCGTTGAAAAGTTCAGGTCCCTCGAGGAAAAGAAGCTGCCGACCGGCATTGATTACGCTGCCGTTCCCAGCCTGTCAAGCGAGCTGAAGAGGAAGCTGTCGGCGGTGACCCCCGCATCGGTCGGTCAGGCCCAGAGGATTCCCGGCATGACCCAGGCGGCGCTGGCGGCCGTTCTGATACACGCAAAGAAGATGGAACAGGAGAGATAGTATGGCGAACGACGAGCACTTGTCCGGCACGGTTGTTCAACTTATGGAAAAGGGGGTCAGGATCCCGAACCCCCTCGGCGTGGAGATCGGGGACGATATAGACCCCGCCCGGATTTCCGGACGCGGGGTCGTTCTGCACAATGGGACCGGCCTGAGAGGGGAAAAGACCCTCATCGGTCCCGGGTCCGTGCTGGGCGCGGAAGCGCCGGTCACCGTGGTGAACTGCCGGCTCGGCCCGGGTGTGGAACTAAAGGGAGGATATTTCAAGGGATCCGTCTTCCTTGAAAAGGCGAACATGGGATGCGGCGCCCAGGTGCGTGAAGGGTCGATCCTCGAGGAAGAGGCAAACGGCGCTCATACGGTGGGACTGAAACAGACCATCCTGTTTCCTTTCGTGACCCTGGGAAGCCTGGTCAATTTCTGTGATTGCTTGATGGCCGGGGGGACGAGCCGCACGGATCACAGCGAGGTCGGCAGTTCCTATATCCATTTCAATTACACACCGAACCAGGATAAGGCCACGGCATCATTGATCGGCGACGTTCCCCACGGGGTAATGCTCAATCAGCCGCCGATCTTCCTGGGCGGACAGGGAGGGCTTGTCGGTCCGGCGAGGATCGGGTTCGGTACGGTCATCTCGGCGGGTACGGTGTACCGATCCGATTGCCCCGAGGGCGGAAAACTGCTGAGCGGCGTCAACACCGAGGCTGAAAAGGCCTTTCATCCGGGTTTTTACGGGGACGTTCAAAGAAGGGTGTCCAATAATGTCTGCTACCTGGCGAACCTGCTGGCGCTGAAACAGTGGTACGCCGTTGTCCGCCGGCCCTTTTTCCATTCCATGGAACTGGGGGATGAGCTGTTCAAAGGGGCGCTGGAGACACTTGATGCGGCAATATCGGAACGGATCAAGCGATTCGAGGCCCTTGCGGAGAAGATGGAACGATCCATCGCGATCGCGGAAAAGATAGGGACCGGCCGGAAGATGAACAATCTTGTGACACAGAAACGTGAACTGCTGGAAGGCTGGCCGCGGATCAAGCAGTGTTTCATCGATGCCGGCGATGATGCGGGATCCGAGGTGCCTGAGTCGTTCCGCGCTCTGATCGACGGGGAAGCTGAGAAAAAGGGCGATTATATAACCGTCATCCGTTCTCTCGATGATCCTTCCTCATCGGCGGGTACGGTATGGCTGCAATCCATCGTGGACGGCATTAGTGCGAAGGCCCTTGGCGTTATTCCTTCATTTTCATCGTGATCGGCAGGGTTCTCCGGAAAACGGAGCCGGGGAGAGGATCCGTGCTTCCCGGGCGAGTCCCGTGTTCCTCTCGGGACAGGAAGGATAGAGGCAATGAACACGCATTTTCTGATCATGATCCTCATCGTCGGCGTCTTACTGGCGATCTTGTGGGTCTCGGCCGGGCGGATCTATCGTTCACACGCCGCGACGAAGAACTCGCACCCCTTTCTTTTCAAGTTGTTCGGTTTCAATGAGAGATATATCGACGACCGTGAACGATGGATCCGAACGTTCCGTTCCCAGCTTGTTCTGATCCTCTGTCTGTATGTGGTGGTGCTCCTGGCCCTGACGATCATCAGGGGGTGACGGCAGGTTGCGGCGAACGGCGGCCCGCACGATATCCCGTTTCGGTGCGGTATATCCAGTGTACCTCTGTGAAAAGGAAACAAAATGGAATGCAAGAAGGAAGAGAATCTCGTCGTCTGTAACTGTACCTACGAACCCTGCTCGCGAAAAGGCGTATGCTGTGACTGTATCAGGTATCACCTGAAGAAGCGGCAATTGCCGGCCTGCTGTTTTACCGCCGGACCGGAACGGACCTATGACCGGTCGTTCGAGTATTTTGCGCGGCTGGTCATGGAGAAAAAGCTGTAGGAAGCATGGGGGTATGAGAAGGAGGGGCAATGATGAACGAAGAAAGGACGCAGGTGCACCATCCCCTGATATTCGTCCACGGTGCCTGGCATGGAGCGTGGGCGTGGGAACTCTTCTCGGGATATTTCAGGGGAGAGGGATATGAATGCAGGGTATTTGATTTCCGGGGGCATGGCGCCCGGGTTGGTGAAAGTCTTTCCCCCTTCACGAGTGCGGAGCAGTACGTGGAAGACCTTGAAAAGGTCGCCGCCGAATATGAAGAGCCGATCCTCATCGGCCACAGCATGGGCGGCCTGGTGATACAGAAGTACCTGACCCGTCGGCGGGCACGGGCGGCCGTCCTGATCGCGGCGGTTCCCTTCAATGGAGTGCCGCTTTCCACGATCATGCACCTGATGGTAAAGGTGCCCCTCAAGATAGTGCAACTTTCGCTGTTTCAGCGGATCGCCATCGACCGCATGGACCTGGTCCGGGATCTCTTCTATCAGGCCGGTACGGCCGAGAACATTGTCCGCGACACATACGAAAAGGTCGTTCCCGAAAGCCCCGCCGCCCTCTGGCGCCTCTCTCTGGCCGGCAAATGTTACCCCGCGACGGCGGATATTCTTCCGGGGACTCCCCTCTGCGTCGTGCACGGCGGCAGGGATTTCTTCGTGACGCCTGCGTGCCAGGAAAAGATGGCCCGCCGGTACGGTGCCGACAGAAAATTCTATCCCGAAGAGGCCCATAATCTCATGTGTGACGGCCGCTGGCGAACCGTGGCGCAGGATGTGGACGGGTGGATCAGGTCCGTGGTGGAAACAGGGTGAGGCGGGACGGAAGTACCGGAAGAGAGCACGCGGGTTCGGGTCGACTGACCCCGGGGATTTCTCTACCAGAAGGACGAACAGATGGGTGAACAGCAGGCGGCCGCGCGGCCCGACAGCAGGAAGGAGATCGTCAGCTGGGCCTTTTACGACTGGGCCAACTCGGCTTTTGCCACCACGGTCATGGCGGGATTTTTCCCCATCTTCTTCAAAACCTTCTGCTGCAACGGCGGTGATGCCGTCACCAGCACGGCCCGCCTGGGCGTGGCAAATTCCCTGTCGGGGATCATCGTGGCCCTTTCGGCCCCGCTGCTTGGCGCCATCGCCGACCGGGGCGGCATGAAAAAGAAGTTCCTCGCCTTTTTCATCTTCATGGGCGCCCTCATGACGTCGGCGCTGTACCTGTTGTCAGCCGGGGAATGGCTTTTTGCCGTGATCGTATACATGGCCGCCGTGATCGGTTTTTCAGGCGGCAACATATTCTATGATTCCCTCCTTCCCTTTGTCGCTTCTGAAAGAAAGAGGGACTTTGTCTCCGCCCTGGGCTTTGCCTTCGGTTACCTGGGAGGCGGGATCCTTTTTGCGCTGAACGTTCTGATGACGCTGTATCCGGAATTCTTCGGGCTTGCCGGAAGGGCCGAGGCGGTGAAGCTGTCCTTCGTGACCGTCGGCCTGTGGTGGATCATCTTTTCCATACCGGTCCTGGTGGTGGTGAAGGAACCGGGGCGGAACGGGGAAGGGCGGCTCGGCGATGCCGTGCTATCGGGACTGCTGCAGTTGCGGAACACCTTCAGGGAGATACGCCATCTCAGGGTTATCCTCATTTTCCTTGGGGCATACTGGTTCTACATGGACGGTGTGGATACCATCATCAGGATGGCCGTCGATTACGGCCTCTCCATCGGTTTTGATGCCGGGGAACTTGTCATGGCGTTGCTCATCACGCAGTTCGTCGGTTTTCCCTCGGCCATCCTCTTCGGATACCTGGGCGGGAGGATCGGGACGAAACGGGCCATATTCATCGCCCTTGCCGTGTACCTTTTTGTCACTCTCTGGGGGGCCTGCATCCGTGATACCCATGAATTCTACATTCTTGCCGTCGTGGTCGGCCTGGTCCAGGGCGGTGTCCAGGCCCTGAGCCGCTCACTCTATTCGAGGATCATTCCCATTGACAAGTCGGCCGAGTATTTCGGTTTCTTTAATATGGTGGGCAAGTTTTCGGTCGTTTTCGGCCCCTTGCTGATCGGGGCCGCGGGGCTTATGGCACGGGAAGCTGGATTCAGCGCACAGGCGGCCTCGAGGATCGGCATATCGTCTGTTTCCCTCCTCTTTGTGGCTGGCGGCATCCTGTTCTTTTTCGTTGATGAAGAAAGAGGGAGGTCTGAAGCGCGATACCTGGCGGGCGGACGATGACTTCCCCGTCGTCTTCCGAACCATGCTGTTCTTTTCCTGAGGTGAAAGTGAGAAAGGAGTTGCCGTGATGACGGAATATGAGGAACTTGACGCGACATTCAAAAAGATGCTGATGGACACTATGCGTGACCGGGCGCCCTTCTGGTCGCTCCTGGGAATGGAACTTACCGACGCCCGGAAGGGATGGGCCACGGTGCGCCTTCCCTTCGCGGAGAAACTTCTGCAGCCCCTCGGCGTTGCCCACGGGGGGGCAATATTTTCCGCCGCCGATTCCGCCGTCGCCATGGCCCTGCTCGGTCTGGTGGAGCGGGATGAGGTCATCACGACGGTGGAAATGAAGATCAACTACCTCATGCCCTTCAGCGGCGGTGAGATTACGGCGGAGGCGGTCATCGTCCACAAGGGAAGCAGGACGGCCCTGGGCGATGTGACTGTCCGCAACGGACAGGGAGCGATGATCGCCAAGGCGGTGGCGACGTACATGATCATCAGGAATGACAAAGCTCCACGCTGGTAGGAATTGACGACTTCATAAAGCCGGGGATAGGGGGGCAGGGGATCGTTATTCGGGATTCATAAATGATTATATCGTTGGACGGTGTTTTCCTGACATCAGGTGTGAAGACGATCAAAAGGCATGACCTTCTTCCTGAAAGTTTGCAGTATGCCGGTTACCATTCAATACGGGATTTTATGTGAAAACAGGTTAAGTGCCTTGATTAGAACAGCACTATACACTGTTCTAATCATATGAATACGAAAAAAGGTTAAGAGCCCTGACTACCTTTATTCTTTCTCACCTTTCCCGAACGGGACAAGCCCAACGACGGCGTGAATAGGACTGACATACGCAATCCCCATACCGGGCACGTTCAGTTTCCCGGCTTCAATCACCGCATCGAATATGCGTGACGTATCCGTTTTTTCTGATACTATCAAGATAATCTCTTTTTCGGGTACGATCGCCAATCCAAGAAGGCCCAGTCTCTCTCTCAAACCCATCCCTCGACCGAAAAATACTGTTGCTCCTCCAGCACCTGCATCAAGGGCAGCCTTGGCTACCTTGTCCGCCTTTCCTCTTTGCACCACGCACGTGATTAGATCTTTTTCTTCGTTGAAATGTTCCTCATTCATATTACTGAACCTCCGCAACGTTAAGCATCCTTGCCGCTTCATTCCTGGCTTCCGTGTGCTTCACATAAAGACCGAGCAGCAGGATATTCATAACGGGATATGCTGACGCCAGTGCGATAATGCCGAAACCCTCAGCAAAACCAGTGGCATGGCTCAAGGCGATGCCGATAGCAATTTTCAATGGGACGGTCACCGGACCTGTCGTTACCGCTCCGCCATCCCAGGCTATGTTGACATATTTCTCTTGATTAAGGAGTGTTAACACAAACAATACGAAATAGGGGGGTATAAGCAAATAAAGCAGATTAACGCCATAGACCACCGAAACTATCCCCAACCCGGCGCCAACGCCCACTCCGATGGCGACAGCCTGTCCGAAGAGCCATTTTTTGAAAGCCCCTTGCGTGACATCCTCGACCTGCTGGCCCATTATGTTGAACGCCGGTTCAGCGAGGGTGGCACCATACCCCAGGATCGTCCCGAATGCAACCACTATCACCTTCCCCATTCCGGTGGGATAGAGGGATTCTGCCGGTGGATGGAATGAAAACGGCAGGCGGTGTCCCACCTGATTGCCGAGTTCCGCAAGGCCGACTGATAAACCGAAGTTAAAGAGAAGCAGGCCGACGGCGGCAAAAACGACGCCTAAAATGAGCTGAGAAAGTGGAGGCCCTTCTTCTTTGAGTAAGTAGCGTAAGAATAGATACAGAAAAATGAAGATGGGGGCAATGGCCCGGAGTGCTAAAAAAAGGGAATTACCTGCAACCTCAAGGATGCTGGCTACCCCGGCGGTGGTCGAAGGTATGTCGGTAATGACGAAGTCATCGCCAAGAATCACCGAAAGCAAAAAGGTCAGAAGGACGACCATGGTGATGGGAAGAACCGAGATCAATCCGACCATTCCAAAGCCCGCCATGCTTGTATCGGACTTCCCCGTTGCCCGGCAGACGCCCAGCCCGAGGGATAGGACCAGGGGGCAGAGCACCGGCCCCACGATCACGGCGCCCGTGTCCCATGCCAGACCTACCGCCGTGGCGAGGTTATGCTGACGTGATGCCAGTATTGTCAATATCAAGGCACATGCGACCAGGGGTAGAATGATCGGTTTCAGGCTCCAGCCGTAAAGGAATC